>NZ_CBFHWH010000055.1:0-13564 GCF_965659035.1 Aequoribacter sp.
GCTACCGGCGAGAAACTTGGTTTTTAGTTTCACCACAGCGGCTCTCATGATCATCAAGGCGGATTACACAGCATCACTTGCGGTTTTCGCAACGCCGTGGTTTACGCACATCTTCGACACTTTATGACCCTTCGAAATCGGCACCAATAAACTTAGAATCAATCTCACTACGCTACTCCGCGCGTATAACACAATTATTCATGCTTTATTAAACTAGGAATACAGAATGAGCGTTCAGCAAGCAAGCGCACACTACCCCCCCGTAAGCGACGACATTCTTTACGACACGGGCGCAATCGATCCCGTTTATAAAGAAATTTACCCCAGACTTTCGGGCTTCACACTGGGCTCAACCAACTCCTGGACCAGCGGACACCCTTTTGATTACTACAAACGCATGCGTGAAGAAGCGCCCGTCATGTGGTCGCCTGGTCTGAATAAAACCTCGGGGTTTTGGTCGGTTTCACGCTACGACGACGTCAAATTCGTCGAGCAAAACCCACAAATATTTTCCTCTCAGCGCGGCAGTATGAATATGGCGGTTATGCCAAGCCGAGGCAAAGCTGAGCGCCTCATGCATGCGGCATTTAACTCGTTGATCAATTTAGACGGCGACGTGCATCGTGAATTGCGCGCCCAGCAAATGCCTTTTTTCTTGCCACAGTACGTCGAGACACTCAAAGAGCGCGTGGGCAAAAAAATTGATTCGCTACTTGATGACATGGAAAAGAAAGGCCCCGTTGTCGATTTCGCGAAAATGTTCTCGACCCAGTTGCCGCTTTTTACGCTCTGCGAGATGTTGGGTGTCGATGAGGAAGACCGTCCTAATATCGCGAAATGGATGCACTACTTGGAACTTGCGCCGCAGTTCTTAACCCACCCCTTCAAAATGTTCATGGCCGAACCCATGTTCGTGTTCCGCTTCGAAAAAATGCTGGCCGACATGTTCGACTATGGCGAGCGCGTCATGGCTGATCGAATCGCAAATCCTAGACAAGACTTGCTAACCACCATTGCAAATGCGTCACTCGACGGCAAATCCATGTCGCAAAGCTATCTTGACGGCTCGTGGCTGCTGATTATTTTTGCCGGTAATGACACTACCAGAAACTCGCTGTCGGGGACCATCCGACTGTTAACGCAGTTTCAGGATCAGCGCCAGCTCGTCCTACATGACCGCTCGCTCATTGATCGCATGTCGAACGAATCGTTGCGTATGACATCGCCTGTGATGCACATGCGTCGCACCGCCATTGAAGACACAGAAATCGCAGGGCAACGCATTGCCAAAGATGAAAAAGTGATTATGTGGTACGGCTCAGCAAACCGTGACCCCGGCGTTTTCCCGAACCCCGACACCTTCGATTTAAACCGCGACAACGTCGAGAAGCACATGGCGTTCGGACTTGGGGTACACCGCTGTCTGGGCAATCGTATTGCACACATGCAGCTCAGCATGGCTTACGAGCGCATCCTTGACCGATTCCCGAACATTGTTTGGACCGGCAAGCAAAAAATCGAGCCCATTATCTTGGTACACGCAATCTCGAGCTTAACAGCTAATCTGTATGGCCATGGAGGCAAGCGACCAACCAAAGTCGCCATGTCTTAGAGGACTGCATAACCGCTGCACTGAGGGTGGCAATTCACCCTCATAATGCCCAAACCCCACCTCTTGTCTGCTAACCAAGCACTTGCCCATGCCTCATCGCACGACCATTCCCGCAATAAATTACAACAATTAATCGCAGTTGCTGAGCAGGCCTCTGGTATCATGCCCGCTGAATTTTCTAAGTGACTTACCGATGTCCTCCTCTGCTTTTTCCAAACTCAACATCTCGCCTGCACAGCTGAAGTCGCTGGAAGCGCTCGGCTACAAAGCTATGACGCCCGTCCAAGAGCAAAGCATTCCGCTCATTTTAAAAGGGCGTGATTTGGTCGTGCGTGCCAAAACTGGCAGTGGCAAAACGGCAACCTTTGGTATTGGCTTGCTGAATAAAATCAACCCTAGGTTCTTTGGCGCCCAGGCATTGATTTTATGCCCCACGCGCGAGCTTGCCGACCAAGTCGGCGCCGAAATTCGCCGGCTCGCCAGCCAAATGCCCAATATCAAAGTCGTCATGCTGTGCGGCGGCAAACCTTTTGGAGCGCAGCGCGATTCACTGCAGCATGGCGCTCATATCGTAGTGGGTACCCCCGGGCGTATTCACGACCACCTGACCAAAGGCACACTGCAGATCGATCAGGTGAATACACTGGTGCTCGACGAGGCCGACCGCATGCTCGACATGGGCTTTGCTGATACGATGCAAGCGATCATCGCTGAAGTCCCAAAAAATCGACAGACCCTGCTGTTCTCAGCGACCTACCCAGATAACATCCAACAAATAAGCCGTTCTATTCAGGCTAACCCTGCGATGGTGCAGGTCGACGACGATGTCGCCCACGCAGAAGGGGTGATTGAGCAACTCTTCTTCGAAATTAAAAAGCACGAACGCTACCCGACGTTACTGGCCCTATTCGAGCACTACCGTCCCAACAACGGCGCAGTATTTTGCAACACCAAAAAACAATGCGCCGAAGTCGCCGACTTTTTAAACGAGCATGACATCGAGGCAAAAGCGCTACACGGTGATATGGAGCAGCGTGAACGCGACCAAGTCTTACTGCAATTTGCCAATGGCAGTTGCCCTGTCTTAGTGGCAACCGACGTCGCCGCTCGTGGTTTAGACATTAAGTCCTTAGCGATGGTCGTGAACTATGAGCTACCTAGAGACCCCGAAGTCTATGTGCATCGCATCGGTCGAACCGGCCGCGCAGGGGAGACGGGTCTGGCTTTTAGCTTGGTCACCGAGTCCGAAACGCCCAGACTTCGCCAAATCGAGCAATACCAAGAGCAGCCCTGCGCCTGCGATGTACTCGCATCCCTAGACCGCGATCCTAACTACGAACTCAAAGGCGACTGGATCACAATACAATTCGACGCAGGGCGAAAACAGAAGATGCGTCCCGGGGACATCTTGGGCGCTTTAACCGGCGATGCCGGCCTGCAGGGCTCTGGGATTGGTAAAATCACAATCGCCGACTACAGCAGCTATGTGGCCGTCAGCCGCGATGTTTTGCGTCAGGCCATGAACTACCTGTCGCAAGGTAAGATCAAAGGACGCAGCGTGCGGGCACGACGGCTGCGTTAGGGCTTTAGACCCCGGCTCGCTTAAGTCAGATCGCAGAACGTTCAACTGCGGCCACATACCAAGAAGCGGCGCACAAAATAAAAGGCTTTGAGCGAGAGAATTCATAACTTATGCTTTGTTAAAACGGGGTATATATATGATTCGTGCACACTGGACTAATTCATCTCTTGAGCGTTCAATTGGCGATGAGTCGATCATCTCTCAATGGCGCGACAACGGCGGCTGGTTGTGGCTCGACATTGAAGGAGCTCTGGACGAAGAAACCAAGTCACTCCTGCAAAGCTTTGGCTGTCATGAACTCGCGTTAAAGGATGTGCAGCGGGATCGCCACCCGCCTAAAGTCGAGTGGTTTCAAGACCACACCTTCATCATTTTCCGGGGCTTGACCGAGCTTGGTGACAACCTCAATGTCAAGCCGCTACAGTTGTCGTTGTTTGTAGGTGAGGGGTATGTAATTACTATCCACTCACGCCCATCTCTTAGCGTTCAACAACATTGTGAACGCCAAGATTTAACGAGTTTAATGACCAACCCGCAACGATTCGCATTAAGTATTCTGCATTATTCCGCAGGGCTATTCTTAGAGGCGCTTTTAAGTTTTGATTCTGACCTTATTCGTAGCGAAGACGAAATGCTCGAACATGGGAACGATCAATTACTTAAAGATCTCATTCGCTGCCGATCTCAGCTGCGAAAATTGCAGCGCAACTTTAACTACCATGAAACGCTAGCGAAAGAACTGATTACTCTGTGGGACGATCCAGAAGAAACCGTTGAGCTAACCCACCGCTTGCGCGACTTGTACGACCGGTGTGAACGCTTAGCGAGCCTTTCAGCGCAGCAATACGAGATTTGTGGTGACCTAATAGACGGCTACTTTTCTTTGAGCGCACACGAACTAAATAACACGATGCGTATTCTTACCGTGGTCACATCGATCTTTGTGCCGCTGGGCTTCTTGGCGGGCTTGTACGGCATGAATTTTGACTACATTCCAGAACTGCACATACCGAACGGCTACTTTATACTGCTGGGAGCGATGGCAACGCTAGCCACGGCTATGATTGCAATTTTCAAAGCCAAACGTTGGTTTTAAGCTGTCTTTCGTTGCAAACACGACTAGGAAAACGCATGAAAACACTTTTTGTCTCACTCGCCTTGCTCGCATTGGGCTTTGTTCAAACCATCCACAGCCTGGCCGCCGAAGTAAAGATCGAAGAGCTGATCAATCCCGAGGTTACATTTGACTCGAGTTTACCGAAACCCGAGGAAGTGATTGGAGTAAACGTTGGCGAACGCCATTGGTACTCACACGAAATCCGACAATACCTAGACAGCTTAGCGGCAGCCTCTCCACGCATGGTCGCCCTAGGTGAACATGCGCGCAGCTACGGTGGACGACCGCTAGTGAGTTACGCCATATCGTCACCAGAGAACCTGGCAAAGCTTGATACGATTCGCGCCGCGCGTGCGAAGATCGTCAACCCAGATGTCGATATTGATCTATCCAAACAGCCCGCCATTGTGCACATGATGTACAGCATTCATGGCAACGAGCCAAGCGGCTCAAATGCCACACCACTAGTGGCCTATTACCTGAATGCGGCACAGGATTCAGAGCTTGAACAGCAACTGCAAAACATCGTCATTATTTTTAACCCCATGCTCAATCCGGACGGGCTCGATCGTTTTGCGAATTGGACCAATAATCATCGCGGTCTAAACCCCAGCGCAGACCCGAATGATCGCGAACACCGAGAACACACCCCAAATGGTCGCGGTAATTACTACGGCTTCGATTTAAATCGAGATTGGCTGCCCCACCAATTCCCGGAAAGCCGAGGTCGGCTGGCGCTTTTCCACGATTGGAAGCCCAACGTGCAACTCGATTTCCACGAGCAGGGCAGCAATAACCATTTCTTTTTCATGCCGGGCAAACCCGAACGCACCCACCCTTTAACACCGAAAATGAATCAAATCTTAACCGCAAAGATTGGCGAATATCACGCGCAAACTTTGGACGAGAACGGGGTCATGTATTTTACTCAAGAAAACTACGACGACTTTTTTATGGGCAAAGGCTCTACCTATCCAGACCTGTTTGGCACGGTAGGCATTTTATTTGAGCAACCCTCATCACGCGGTACAAAACAGAACACCATTAACGGTTTACTCGACTTCCCTACGAGCATCAGCAACCAATTTTTAACGTCTTTATCATCTATTAAAGCGACATCCGACTTAAAAAATGAGCTCTTAAGTTACCAACGAAGCCACTTTGTCGACCTGCGCGCGAAGCAGCCAAAAGGTTATTACGTCGCTCGGGCTGAAGGCGACGCGACCCGTTTAAAAGAATTCATGCGCGTTCTGCAGGGACACAACATCGAGATACTCGGCCTAGCAGAGGATATTGAGGCAGAGGGGCATACATTTAGCGCCTCAGATTCGATAGTGATTCCGCTAAACCAACCTAATGCCGCCTACCTGCGAGCACTTTGGAGCCGTCAGCTAGAATTCGAAGAAAACGTTTTCTACGACGTCTCGACCTGGACACTGCCTCTCGCTTTTGACCTTACGCACACGCAACAGGCCGTTGTTAAGGTTAAAACAAAAAAGCTCACCGACCAGTTTCTAGCCAGCTCGAAAAAACTACCCGAATCTAAGACCGGCTACCTGATCGATTGGCGGGATAGCGCATCCGCTGAACTGCTGTACGATTTACTGGAGGCCGGAGCTAATGTGCGCGCGGCTACTGGCGCCTTCCAAGCACAGACAATCAATAACGGCCTACGAGATTTTGGTTACGGGAGTCTTTTGATCAGCCCTGAGTTAAACAAAGACATCCCCACACAAGTCGTCAAGATCCTACAAACCGCTGCATCGAGTGGTTTACCGGTGTACGCCGCGGCCAGCAGTTTTACGCCCACTGGTATCGACCTCGGTAGTCGTGGCTTTGAAGTCTTGAGCCTACCCAAAGTCCTCTTGGTAACAGGACCCGGGACCTCGGGCTACGACACGGCGGAGCTTTGGCATCTGTTAGACCGGGTCGTCAACATGCCGATCACCATGATCGATACATTTCGCTTACCAAGCACCGATCTAAGTCGCTACACGCACGTTTTGTTGACCGACCCTTTAAAAGCAGTGCCAGGCATCAGTAAAAAGCTCGATGCCTTTATACAAGCGGGAGGGGTTTTGTTTGCGCAGGGAGACAGTACCCTAGAATGGCTGAATAAAGAGGGGCTCACCGAGGTCTTCTGGAAAGAGACAGCCAGCCAGAAATTACGCGCTGAATTTAAACGCACCGCCAAAAAAGATAGCGCTGGCGACCTTGAACAATTACTCCCACCCCGACAAGCTTATGCCGAGGCCGATAACGAAGCCGCGTATACCTTGGTGCGGGGCGTTATTTTGGAAGGCGATATCGATATCACCCACCCGCTTGGCTATGGATATAGCGACAACGAACTACCGATGTTCCGAACCAATAATCGTTTCATGCTGCGCTCGAGCGACCCATATTCGACACCGATTGCCTACTCTGAGCAAGCACTTTTGTCCGGTTACATGTCTGCGGAGAACCAAGAACTGGCCAGGGAGTCAGCCAGTGTCATCGTTGAGAGTAAAGGCAAAGGCGCGCTTGTGTTGTCGCTTGATGACCCTGCGTTCAGAGCGTTTTGGTGGGGCAGTCAGCGGGTACTGATCAACAGCGTGTTTTTTGGCGAATTGCTCTAACGAGGTTAACTCGTGCGACATCAGGCGCAGAACGCTGGATATAAACTAGGATGACGAAATAATGCATCAGCGCTTAGCCTGGCAAAGGCGAGTTCGAAAATGGCACAACCGTATCGCGGTCATCGGTTTTTTACAGTTATTCGCGTGGACCGTCAGCGGTATTTATTTTGCTTTTACCGATATAAACCAAGTGCGTGGCAATGATTATCGCGTGGCGAGTCCAGAGAGCTCGATTGACTTTGCTGCTGTCAATTTAAGCACGACTTTCGCTGGCAAGTTGACCGTGCAAGAACGCCTGCCGGGTGAGATCATCATAGGCTCTGATGGCCGCTGGCAAACTGCGCTAGGCGATCCGCTACGAATACTCAACCAAGAAGAGGCCTTGGCCTTAGGTAAGGCGCAGACAACGCTAAATTTAAGTGTCGCAACACTCATAGAAAAGACCGAGCCGACCAGTGAGTTTCGAGGCAGAGCGCTGCCCTTGTGGCAGCTCGTAGACACCGAGCACCCTTCGGTCAAAGTCTACCTTGACGCCTACAGTGGCTCTGTTAGCGCCATACGCAACGACGCGTGGCGCATCTGGGATTTTCTATGGAGTCTGCATATTATGGACTACAGCACCCGGGACGAAATTGGCACGGTGCTGCTGAAGGTTTTCTCGGTGCTTACCCTGTTTACCGCGGTACTGGGGATCGCTTTGTTCTTGCTAATCCCCAAGCGCTAAACGAATTTAAAACCGCGTATCCGCAATGGTGGTTCGATACAACAAGCGGTCGTAACCATCGTAGCCGCCCGTCGCCGCGTGCAGCAAAGAACGGTTATCCCACATCACCAACATACCCTTTTCCCAGGCATGGGAGTAAACAAATTCTTCCTTGGTTTGGTGGGCGTATAACTCAAGAAGCAGGTTATCGCTTTCTGCTTTGTCCATACCGACAAAGCCTTGAATATAGGCGACGGAAGAGAACAAGGCTTTTTTGCCCGTTTCGTGATGTGTGCGAACCAAGGGGTGCTCGAACTTTTCGCGAGCGCGCTCGCTGGCAATAATCTTCATGCTGCGGCCGCCACCCTGATCATTCTCGCCGTAAGCACCGTCAGGCGCATACCCTAATTCCGCCGAGTGAATCGCCGTTAAATTCTCGATTCGATCGCGCAGGCTAACCGGCAAAGCTTCGTAGGCCGCTACCTGATCAGCGAATAAGGTGTTGCCGCCATGGGGTGGAATGGTAATACCGTACAAAGCCGTTCCTGCAGGAGGCACTTCGAGAAAGCTCCAATCCGTATGAAAAATTTCGGCAAAAATCGGCGTTGTTTCGTCGGCGTTTCGTTGAATAGCAGCGACTTGCTCGTGCTCGTCAATGTGACCAAAGAACGGATCCTCCCCAATCGCACCGAACTGCGTGCTGAAGGCGACCAATTGGTCTGGCGTTAAGTTCTGGTTAGGGAATATCAGCAACTTATTATTCACCCAATGCCCTCGAAGCTCAGACACCAAGTCAGTCGATAAAGGCAACGACACGTCCAACCCTTCGACTACGGCTCCGCAACTGCCACCCGTAGGTTTTACACTGTATGTCATGCCAAGCTCCTTTATCATAGTTATTGAGTCATACCTTACCTCAACACCCCCTTGTACCCAACAAAAGTCCATCCAGAAATGATGAATATAGACAATGACACCACGGATTTTATTGCCCACCTTTCAAGGTGCATTGACCAACTTTACCGACAGAATATTTGACCAAAGGCCGGGGGCGCATGCGATACTCCGCATGAAGTCAGCATAGACCAATCCAAGAAGAACAATCCATGAGCAAACTCTACTTCCGTTATGGAGCCATGAACAGCGGCAAAAGCACTGCTCTTATGCAAGTAGCGCACAACTACGAAGAACGCGACCAGGCCGTTCTGCTGGTAAAACCGGCGACAGACACAAAAGGTAATCGACAGGTGGTTTCCCGCTTGGGTGTTCGTCGCGACGTCGACGTTCTGCTGAACAAAAGCGATAGCCTAAGACAAGCCGTCAAAGACGCGTTATCCGAACGCGACCAAGGCTTGCCGCCGGTATCGGCCGTTCTGATTGATGAGGCGCAATTCCTAACACCGCACCAGGTCGACGAAGCACTCGAAGTCGCGATTTTTGAAGAAATCCCCGTCCTCGCTTACGGCATTAGAACCGACTTTCAGACGCGCTCGTTCGCTGGAAGCCAGCGCTTAATGGAAATTGCGCATACGCTTGAAGAAATGAAAACCATTTGTCGCTGTGGCCGCAAAGCCATCTTCAACGCACGCGTGGGTGAGTCGGGCCGGATTAAGGAAGGCGCGCAAGTCATGATCGACGGCGAAAATGCCCGCTACGAGGCGCTTTGCGCTAAGTGCTTTTTAAGCAGCGACTGAGCCGTTCACCCTCAACGGGTGAGAGAGCCATACAAGCGCCCTTTTCGCTCTAACATGAGCCCCCTTACCGCTAGGGCCATAGCACACTGTGCGCTGACTCAACGTTCTGCGATCGATTCACAAGCTTCAGGGTTTTGGACTGATACCCATCGCTAGCATCATTTGGTTTTGATCAAAATACTCGCGCCAGACCTTGATTTTGCCGTCTTCAATTTCCATGGCACCAAACACCGGAACACGTCCGCGATGTCCGTTAAACTCAATCTCGTCAAAGCGCTCGATCATAACAACGCCGTTCACCACCCCCATGTTGCGCACATCAAAATCAACATGGGTTAGCAATGCACCGATACGCGCTGTGTGCTTACGCATGGCCTCTGGACCTATCATTGGATCTTTTTCGGCGTAGTGAATGACACCGTCGTCGGCGATTAAGTTTGCTGCAGCCTCCCAATCGAGCTGTCGGTACGCATCCAACATGGCTTCGGCAACAGCAAGACGCTCGTCGTCGGACATGCTATTTCTATCAATACTGACATCCTGAGGTGCCAAAGGGTGGGGCGGCTCAGCGTCAATAACGCCCATCTCACTCAATAACCAGTTGCGATCGTAGTATTCGCGCCACTCTTTTACTTGCCCTTCCTCAATAGAAAGGACTCCAGTGACGGGTACCATTCCTGTACGGCCGTTGAACTCAAAACTATCGAGACGCTCGATGACCACGTCGTCTCCCAACAGACCCATATTCAGAACGATAAATTCCATGCGGGTAAGCCCGTCTTCAAATGCCTTAAAGCGCGTGCGAATTTCTGCATTTCCCCGGGTGGGCTCCAGCATCACATTATGCAGCACGCCGGTTTCACCAAATAGCTGATACACACGTTCCCAGTCCAAAGTGTTCCAGGCATCCAGCATGTCTTTGGCGGTCGCCAGCTTTTGTTCATTCACTGCATCTATCTCCTGTTTGGAAAGCACCGGCACAATAATCTCATTGCGCCGGAAATAACCCGGGATCCAAGGTGGATTGTATTGATTAAGCGTGGGGCTGCCACTCATTTGCCAGTCACTGTCGGCCAGAAAAGATTGAAGTTCGGCCCAGTACTTCTCAGCCATGACGCCATTGGCTCTGCCAGAAAATCGAATAACCGCGGCGGTATATGCGGGCAACTCCTTAAAGACCACCCGCTCATCGGCGGGTTTCGGCAATTGATCCCGCTCGTATTCACTGGGCATCATGAATTGCATTTCAGTAGTGCCGTCTCCCATGGATGTGGCAACCGGCGCTGTCATGGCGATTTTCTCTTCGCGCTCATTACCACCGAAGATATAACCGGCTAAGACTCTAAAACCCGAGTTCTGACCTGAGCTCATCACCGTTGCCGCCACGACTTGTGGTTCATAATGACGAATTTCTATCGCATCGCCATACTCCGCGACAAGCTCGTACTTGGGTTCTTCAATAGCCACAACGTCCACCGCAACCAACAAGAATAGTAAGGCCAGAACTAATGGTTTCACTGCAGCACACCCCTTGCCCAAAGTATTGGTACGAATAAAGTGGTTATTGGATCATTGATCAACAAATGCTCACTGCGTAATACGCGTGCGCAAGACTCCTAAGTGCGAGGCAAAAGTCAAAACTTCATCGCCCGGACGCAAGTAAGGCCAAGGCATCCAAATATTGGGCATTTGGAACGCCACACCATCGGGCGTACCCAGCATGACTACTGTCCCCGCTTTAATAGCGCCACACTCTGTCAGTGGGATCTCTGCTCTCTGATACTGATAGGGCTGATCACACTGGTGCAGTGTCTCTTGCATCACTGTCGAAGCGTTCCAAATCATTTGTGACCCTCGACCTTGTTGGCGCAAGTCCCCGTTGACGGCCAAGCCGAGCGCTACGCCATCCAAGAAAACATCTGCATCCTGGGGTACGACCAGTAGAGCGCCTAAAGGCAAGCGTCGCTCGCCGCTCTTACCATCAGCAAACCCCGTTCTGCCCAAGGGGCCGTCAAGATCGATGTTTCGAACAAGGTCCCAGCGGTCGGTAAAATCATTGCAGAGCGTCACCCCAAGAGCAGAGGGCTTTTCGATGGTGAAATCGTCTATTGGCACCGCACATAACTCCACCTCGTAATCGAGTCGAGCGCTTTGTGGCAGGGTGTCATTCCAGGCCGAGGGTTTACTGATTTTAGGGAATAAAAATGGGCCTTCATCCAAACCAACTTCTTCAGCGTGCGCCGCAAAGTTGGTTCCGGCCGCAACAGCCTGAGCTCGTGGCTCAAAAGGCAAACCTAAAGCTTCCCACTCAATGAAAGTCACTTCGCTGTCTAGCGCTGTTCTGATGACCGCGGGGCCTAACTTTCGATACAGCGCCAAAGTATCCATACCTTTCGCACCAAAAAACTCGGAAAGGTTTACGGCGATCACACCCTTTTGATCCAGAGCGGCGACCAACAACACATCATTTCCTTGAGTTCTCGCAAAGGTTAATGCGTCTGCTACTGATGCAAGCCTCAGTGCATGTTTGGGTATGGTCTCGATTCGCTCGTCGTAAAGCCCCTGCGATACCTGAATACTTTTACCGACGACGGCGAGCGCGCCAAGGCCTATCAAAATCAAAACGATTTTTATCAGTTTCATGTGTTACTACCTTCTATGTCATGCACTCAGCTTCAAAATTATCAACAAACAATAACATTATTGGCTTGCCGCCTGACGCCCCGCGATACGACCAAAAAATGTGGCATCACCGACCGACATCCCCGACGAGTAGCCCTCGGAAGATCGTGGCAAGCCGGCTGTAACGCGACCAGCCGCATACAAGCCCTCAATTACACCCCCATTCCAGCGTTTAACTTCGCCCGTTGGCAAGGTATCTAGACCACCTAAGGTAAAGGTCAAAGGACCCTTGGTTCCGGGCATAATGACCGCGGTCTGTCGGTCAAATGACAAATCTAAGAGGCCAAAAGGCCCTTTCTCGAGGGGACTTAACCACTCCGGCGCTTTACGAAACTTTGGATCTGTGCTCTTTTTAGCGTGCTCGTTAAAGTAGGCGACGGTTTGCTCCAATGCGCCAGCCGGGAAAATTCCAGCCTCGGCGGCAAGCTCCTCAATGGTGTCACCCGTCGCCACCACGTCCAAACGCTCGATGTACATAGGGTGATCAAAATTATCGGCGTCCACCAATAGGTACAGCTTTTGCTCGGGTTGCAAACTGGCGTAATGCGCTAAACGTGCGAGGTAGGCGTCTTCGTTGACAAAGCGCTCGCCTCGCTGGTTCACCAAAATACCATAGGTAAGCTTGGATGGCGGATAAATGGGTAAGGACACAAAAGCCTCGTCCATGTTAATGGTATACCCGCCCGCGGCTTGCCCGAGCTTAATACCGTCGCCCATATCAAAAGGGTTACCGTACGGCGTGGCCCACTTATGGTTATCCGGTAAATAGCGTTTGCGCATCTCTTCGTTCATGATAAACCCACCAGAGGTCAGTACCACCCCACGGTTGGCTTTCACATAACGCAGCTGGTTGTCTTGCTTGACCACAAGGCCCACGACCCTACCCGCTTCGTCGCCAATGAGATGCATCACACGACTGTCGTACTGCACATCAACGCCCGCCTCGACCACAGCGGACGTTAAGGCATCGATGAACATTCGGCCCCCAAAATCACCCTCGTGTGAGGGAACATGACCCCGAGGCACAGGCGCGGCTACGTCTTTAAATTCCAGCGTGCGCTCGTTGCCAGTGAATAATAGCGATTCGTCTGTCAGTGGCACCACTTCGCGTTCGAGCATCACGGCATCTTTATAAGGTACACCCAAAGATCGCACCCATTCAAAATGGTCAGCCGCTCCCTCCGCGTACAAGCGAATTTTTTCAGGATCGCCACGCACGCCCATAGCCTTTTCCAGATAGGCGATGAAATTCTCGGTGGAATCTTCAAACCCCAAAGTCTTTTGCAATGAGGTACCGCCCGAGCCGCCCAAATACATTTCGCAGCTCGACATTCCGGTAGAACCACCGGCGCCGCTGGCACGCTCGTACAAAATGACGCTAGCACCCGCTTTGGCGGCCTCTAACGCAGCACTGCCTCCCGCACCACCAAAACCACAGACCAGCACATCGGCCTCGGCATCAAAGCCAGCAATCGAGGCCAGAGAAATAACAGAGAAATCCGTTTGCGACATACCGTAACTCCGAATTATTGTTTTAGGCAGTGTCTTCGTGATTG
>NZ_CBFHWH010000056.1:0-13542 GCF_965659035.1 Aequoribacter sp.
TTGCGTTGGAAGGTGCCCTTAAACAAAGTCATCGCCTACGCCCACTAACATGATTTCGCCAGAGTCAGACAGTTTGCGGGCTATCCGCATGATACTGCGCTGAGCTTCTTCGACGTCACTTAAGCGCATGGGGCCTTTGGCTTCCATGTCGTCGACGAAGATGGCGCGGGCGCGCTGCGACATGTTGTTCAAGAATTTATCTTTGACATCGTCGTCAGCACCACGCAAGGCTACCATCAACATATCCTGATCGATGTTGCGTAAAACTACCTCGACCGAACGGTTGTCCAGAGCCGACAGCTTGTCAAAGGTGAGCATGCTGTCAGAAATTTGAGTTGCCATGCCTTCATCACGGTAGGATAAGCCCTCCATGATTTTGGACTCTAAATCCACTTTCACAAAGTTTAAAATGTTGGCTGCGGTTTTAATGCCATCAACGCTAGAACTTGCCGGCGTAATGCCGCCTTTGAGTTGTTGCGCCATAATGCCTTCCAACTCTTCCATAGCCGAGGGCTGCACCGCTTCAAGGCTGGCCACCCGCTGAATAATGTCGACCCGGTTGTCCTCGGGCAACAGGCTTAGCACCTCGGCTGCGACATCGTGATCAAGTACCGACAGAATAATGGCAATCACTTGGGGGTGCTCGGCCTCGATCATTTCGGCAATCGACTTGGCGTCCATCCACTTCAAGATTTCGAGCCCTTTATTGCTGGAGCCGGGAATGATTCGCCCCAGTATCGTTGACGCCTTGTCGGGCCCCAGCGCTCGTTTGAACACATTTTGCACGTAGTCGGTAGTGCCAACGCCGATGTTGGTGCGCTGCTTAATAGCGCCGATGAACTCGTCGAGCACGGCGTTAACCGTGTCTTGCGATAGGTCCGCCACCTTTACCATAGCGCTTCCCAAAGACTGCACCTCTTTGGGTGACAAAAAGGGAATGACATCGGCGGCTTGTTGCTCACCTAGCAAGAGCATGATGACGGCTGCGCGCTCTGCGCCCGACATTTTCTCGTGCGGTGCCCTGGGCTTCGCGGCAACGGCTGCTTCAGTGACTTCGTCAGTGGTCTCTTTTTCTTTTGCTTTGGCCATTTTGGTTCACCACTTAAGCGGGTTTGATCATGGATTTTAGTACGTTAGCAACGCGACCCGAGTCTTCTGAGACCAGCAGTTTTACCAGCGCGACTTTTTCATCGTAAGTATTGGCGGTATTAATTAACTGCTCGGCTAACTGCGCACGTTGGCTTGCTCCGCTTTGCGACTGGTCGTTTGCTAAAGCGTGTAACTGTTCATTCGAGAGTGAGGCTTGTTGAGCCGGTGAACTCCCCTTGCCGCCAGTATTAAACGAGTTGATAGCCGGACGTACGACGAAGAGCAGCAGAGCAATAAACGCAAGCCCAGCGACGGCTGTCTGACCAATGCTCACTAAATCGCCGTTTTCCATCCAGGAGCTTTCGATCTCGGGGATCGTAATCTCTTCGAAAGGCGCCGCGATCACTTTAACCTGGTCACCGCGGGTGCTGTCGAAAGAAACGATGCCTTCAACTAGGCTGGTTAAGCGCGCAATTTCGGCGTCTATTTGCGCAGTCGTTGCCGCTTGACCGCTACCTGCCGCGAGTCGCTCGGACAAGGCCTTTTCGTTTAAGACGATAGCCACCGAAACTTTCTCGACCCCACCCATGGCCTGCTTGATGTGCTGGACCGTGCGGTCTAACTCATAGTTACGAGTGGTATGCGAGGTCTTGGGTTCGGGTGCTGCAGTTTGGCTGGCACCTGCTGTCGACGTGCCGCCGGTCGCAGTGCCTGCAGGAGGGGATACAATATTGCTGGCAGCGCCGGGTACGCCGCCTGCTGGAGCTGCAGCATTTTGGTTGTCGATTGAAATGACTTCCGAGCGAGTAGCGCCACCGCGACCCTGATCATCGTATTGCTCCAAGGTAGATTCAGTTTGCGTGAAGTCTAAGTCTACCGAGACGACCGCTTGAATGTTTCCGGCACCAATAATCGGTGTCAGGAGATTGTCAATTCGCGCGCGGAAGATTTCTTCTACCCGCTGTTGATAAGCCAGTTGACCCGCTGTGACTCCCAGTGCGGTGTCGGCGTCGCTGCTGTCGGTGAGCAAGCTGCCCATCTGATCGATAACGGCAACATCGTTAGCCGCGAGATAGGGCACGCTTGATGACACCAAATGCACGATCGCCTGCACTTGTGCATCAGACAGTCGTCGACCCGGCTGCGGCGTCACTACCACTGACGCTTTGGCGGGGGTGCGATCACGCACGAAGACTGATTGTTTGGGTGCTGCGATGTGCACTCGAGCCGCTTGAACGCTGTTGATCTGGGTGATCGAGCGAGCGAGTTCCTGCTCGATGGCGTTCATGTATTTGACCTGCTCCATAAACTGACTGGTCGTCATGGTGCTTTCTTGCGATAAATTCGCAAAGCCACCTTGGCTAGTCGATGCGGGTAGTCCTTGCGCAGCTAACAGCAACCGCGCCTCATGGTATTGGTCGGCGGGCACATTTAACTCACCCGAGCCTGAGTCAATGACTGGATCGAAATTTGCTTGTTTCAGGGCCTCGAACGAAGCGTGACGGTCTGTCTCGCTCATACCTGGGTATAAGGTGCGCAAGTTCTGCCCCTGAATCCAAGAAAACAACAAGGCAAAGACAAATATCGAGGCAATCACAATAATCGCAGGGATGCTGCGCTTAACTGCGGGTTGATTCAGCAGACTCAAGGTTGCGGCTGGTGTCGCGGCATTGTTAGCCAGCGCGGTACGCGGGTTGGCTGCCGCCAAGGCCCCTGTTTGTCCTGTGTTCGGTGCTGCCGCAGAGGTCGCGGGCAGATTACCTGTTGCTGTTGCCGTAGCTTCCATAATGATTTCCTAGTGCGGTTATACCGGCATGTTCATGATGTCTTCGTAAGCCTTCATCACCTTGTTGCGAATCTGCAAGGTGGCTTCAAAAGCGAGCGAGGACTTTTGCATACTAATAACGACGTCCGTTAAGGGGACATCCTGACCCGCGTCATAGGCGTTGCGTTGTGTTGCCGCTGTTTGCTGCAAGGTGTTCACCTCTTTAATGCCATTAGCTACAGCGTCAGCAAAATTGACGCCCTGTGTTGCTGAGGTATTACCGACTTGCTGAGTCTGATTTGAAAACTGACGAATCTGCTGCAGCAGAGCTTCGGCGTTCATTCCAGTTGGATTGATCATAATGGCTCCTTACGCGTTTGCGGCCAGGCGAGGCTCTGTCTCGCGCAGTTTTTGTAGCTTGTGCCGCAAAGTGCGGGGGCTTATACCCAGCTGCTTGGCCGCCTCTTCTCGAGTTGATGCTTTTTGAATGGTGTCCATAATGGCCGCATATTCAGATTGTTTGACCAGATCGCTCAGGCCGCTGGTCGCTGCTGGCGCAGCGCTCTGAGGGGCTGCGTCAAATAAAGAGGCCGATGAGCTCAGTTCGTCGAACTCGATATCATCGGCGGTAATGCTGTCACTATCGGAAAGTATTTGCGCACGCATAATGACGTTTTCTAGCTCGCGAATATTCCCCGGCCACGCGTGGGTCTTCAGCTTTGTTTTGGCGCAGGATTCCAGGCGCTGAGCCGAGCTCTGAAACTCTGTCGTGGCTAGGAAATGTTCCGCTAGCGCTAAGATGTCTTCGGGGCGCTCAGCAAGCGAGGGAATACGAATTTGAAAGGCGCTAAGGCGATAGTACAAATCCTCGCGAAATAAGCCTTGGGCGATACGTTCTTTCAAGGCTTGGTTGGTGGCCGCTACGACCCGAATGTCTAGGCGAATTTCGGTATCTCCCCCTAAGCGGGTAATGCGTTTTTCTTGCAAGGCGCGCAGTAGCTTGGCCTGCAAATGGAAGGGCAACTCTGCGATCTCGTCTAGAAATAAGGTGCCACCGTGGGCCTGCTCAAAATAGCCTGCCTGCTCGCGAGCCGCACCAGTAAACGCGCCCTTTTCGTGACCAAACAGCATGTCTTCGATTAAATGCTCAGGTAAAGCCGCGCAATTGACCGCAATAAAGGGCCCTTGGCGGCGATTTGACGAAGCATGAATCACCCGTGCAATGACTTCCTTGCCACATCCTGTGGGGCCCGTGAGTAAGGCGGTAACTCCAGCTTTGCCTACCTTCTCGCTTAGGTTAAGTAGCTTTTTGCTCTTAGGGTCGCGAAAAATCACGGATTTTTGCGCGGGTTTCAAAAACTCAGCGACCTCGTCGTTGCGGTGGGTCTGTAAGGTTTGGATCCAAAAATCGGCCTGCAGCTCATCGCTATCGATAACATCGGTAGCGCCTAGCTTAAAGCCTTGGCTGGCGAGGTGCAGCCCGGTGGCAGGAATACGTAACAGGATCGGTTGCATAAGTCCGTTCGCAAAAATATCCTCGAGATATTCTTCTCGGGCCGTGATCGGCACGTTTACTACGACTAGACCATCGGGGTGCTGCCCCAGCCAACGCACCGTCGCGCTGCCGCTCCATTGGGGCAGACTGCAAAGGTCAATGCCTCGCTCGCTTAATGCACTGCGCAAGGCTAAGCTTTGTTGCTGGTTGGGATCAATCCATAATACCTGTTGTGTCATGCGTATCGCCGTTTATCACTGAACTTGCACTACGATAAGCAAATGCTATGCCAGATTTGAAAATCCATATTTATCAATTAGTTGCGAGATTTTTCTGGGCGGCTGTCGGGTTTTTGCCGGCGGCAAGTCTTTGCCAGTGGCAATTAGTGTCGAAAAGTCGGCAAGACTTTGCCTATGCAGATTGAGCGGAATGCGTCAGTTCGTATTTATTGATTTTTTCGATCAACGTTGTGCGGCGAATACTCAGTAATCTCGCCGTTTGCGAGACGTTATGGGCGGTGCGTTGTAGCGCTTCATGGATGATGTCGCGCTCGATTTGTGCAATATGATCTTTCAGTACAAGGCCTTCATCTGGCAGTGTAGGTATACCTTGGGCCATGCGAACAATGCCCTCGATGTTGGGCAGTCCGAAGTCCTCAAAATCGTGAGAGTCCTCTGGGTTTAATTCCGCCTCGGGGGGGGCAGGGAAGTCCTCGGCCAGAGTCATCATGGTGTCCAGCATCTTTGGTGGCAACATGGTTTCAGGAATGTTGCGTAAATCCACCTCTTGACCGGCGTAGAGGGCGGTAAACCGGTGTGCCAAATTTTGAAGCTCGCGGATATTACCGGGCCACTCGTACTGTTGTAATACCGCCTGCGAAAAGCGCGACAAACGCACTGGGGCGTCGCCATTGCGCTTTTCCATTTCCGCGAAGCGTGCGAATAGCTCGGTAATGTCCTCTTTGCGCTCGGCTAAAGAGGGTAGAGCCAAAGGAATGACGTTGAGTCGATAGTACAAATCCTCACGAAATTCGCCCGCGGCAACAGCTTTTTCGAGATCTCTGTGGGTCGCTGCAATGACCCGAACATTCACATCAATTGATTGCTGGCTACCGATGGGGTCAACTTTTCGCTCTTGCAAAACTCGAAGTAATTTGACCTGCAAATCCATGGGCATATCGCCAATTTCATCGAGGAATAGGGTGCCGTTATGGGCCAATTCAAAGCGCCCCTTATGATCTCCGATCGCGCCCGAGAAGGATCCTTTACGGTGACCAAAGAGTTCGGACTCTAGTAATTCGCGCGGGATGGCGGCGCAATTTATGGGGATAAACCGATGCTTAGAACGCGGTGACAATTCATGCAGCGCTTTGGCAACCAGCTCTTTGCCCGCCCCTGATGGGCCGCGAACAAGCACCGTTGCGTCACTGGGAGCAACTTGTTCAATTAAGCATTTTACCGCTACGATAGCGGGGCTGTTGCCAATAATAGCGCTGAGCATGAATGTCCGTTGATGCATTAAGAGCGCCGCAGCGCTCTTTAACTTGTGTAACGATAGTAACGAACACTCAATGCGTAGGCAATTTTTTATAATGAATTAGTAGAATGCTAAAAACTAAGCGTTTGCCAGCTGCTGCTCGCGCAACACTTCTGGTACTTCGGTCCAAGCACTTTGAATTTCCATTAATAGGCTTTTGACCTCGGTGATGATGGCTTTATCGTTGTCGATGTTGGCCTTGAATAAGCGACGCATCGCGTAGGCGTAAAGGTCGGCAAGGTTGCGCGCAATTTCACCGCCTTTGTCGTGATCTAGCGATCCTTGCAGGCCCACCAGGATCCGACAAGCGCGGCTGATGCTATCGCACTTAGCGCGAATGTTGTTGTGTTCAAGTTGATGCTCGGCGGCCACTAAAGAGCTGATCAAGCCGTCAAACAGCAAGCTGATTAATTGGTGCTTGTCAGCAGATGCTACAGACGATTCCAAATCGACTTGTTTGTACATAGAGGCGGCGCGTTGTGCAGCAGACATAGTCACTCCTTGTTTTAGTAAATTAGCGTCTGAGCTATTAATCGACCTTAAATGACAAACCTTGAGCGTCTTTTCACTAATCCGTACAGGTGGCCAAATACTCCTGGCAAAGCCTCAGCAAACGCTCGGCCTCTGAAGCTTGCTGCAGTGACATGGCAACCCCTGTGTACTGAGTAATCTCTAGTGCGTCCTCTATACCGTTGGCGTAAGCCAAAGAGCCCCAGACATGCGCATAGATCAAATTGGGCTCGCCACCTTGCTTTGTTTGTAGCAAATGCGCAGCCATCAGTTGCGCGAAGGGGTGATCTTTTTGCGCAGCTTGTTTGAAGTAAGAGCGAGCAAGGCTTGCGTCTTTTTTGGTACCTTCACCTGTAAGCGCCATAACCCCAAGTTGATACAGTGACTCCGCCAAGCCGAGTTTCGCGGCCTCCTCAAAGTAGGCGGTGGCGCGAGCGTAGTCTATGTCTACCCCCTTGCCTTCGAAGTAAATTAGGCCGAGATTGTGTTTGGCGATGGTAAGACCGTGACCAGAGGCAGACTCAAATAGGCGAATGGCTTCTTCCGTGTTGCGTGGCACACCCAGCCCATCTTGATATAGGGTGGCGAGAGCATTTTCGGCCTCGGGGTAACCCTGAAGCGCCAGCTTGCGCCAGGCCCGAGCAGCCGTGCTGTAATGGCCTCGCTCGAAGGCAGCGTATCCAGGTGCCATCGGGTCGGCTTGTGCTGTTGTTATCGTCGATGCAAAAGCGACAAATAGAGCACTAATCAGAAGTTGGTATATAACCTTCCGCTTTATCATAGTCTTCACCTGCAAAAAATTTATCCATCTCCGTTTGAAGATATTTACGCGTTGCGGGGTCCATTAAATTCAGGTGCTTCTCGTTGATGAGTCGCGTCTGATGGTCTTGCCATTCTGCCCAAGCCTGCTTGGATATGGTCTCTAAAATCTGCTGACCTTTGGGGCCTGGAAATGGCGCCCGATCCAGGGCCTCTAACGTCTTTTTGTGTTTCTGACAAAATACTGTGTTGGTCATGATCGAGCTCGTGTTTGGAGTTGCTTTAATAAGTTGACGACGGGGGCGGCGAGTCCTTTTAACATCGCATCCTCTATTGAGAGCCATGCCCCAGAGCCCTCACGGATTTCCGCGGTTGATTTCGACATTGTAAAGACAATCGGTTCAATGTCTAAATGAAAGTGGCTAAAGGTGTGGCGAAAAACTGGTAGAGCCTCAGTTTTGTCAGTCTGCTCCGTCAGCGCATGATTCTCTTCTCTTAGTTCGGGGAAGCACCAAAGCCCACCCCAAATACCCTGTTCTGCGCGGCGTATTAGGTAGATCTCGTTTTGCGCGTTTTGAAAGATTGCGAATTTCGTTTTCCGAATGGGTTTCACGGTTTTTGGCTTCTTACCGGGATAGTTTTGCCAGGTGTTTTCCTTAAGTGCGATGCAGTCTGCCGAGACTGGACATATCAGACAAGAGGGCGAGCTTCGCGTACAAATGGTGGCGCCTAGATCCATCATCGCTTGGTTGTACGCTTTGCAATTGTCTGCCGGCGTGAATCTGTCCGCGATGTCCCAAAGTGCGCTGTGTATTTTTGTCTCGCCCGGCCAGCCTTGTACCGCTTGATGTCGGGCGAGCACCCGCTTTACGTTACCATCGAGTATCGTAGCCCGATGATTAAGCGCCAAGCTTAAAATGGCGCCCGCAGTCGAGCGGCCAATGCCGGGTAAAGATTCAAGTCCCTCTATCGTTGTGGGCAAAATGCCGCCGTGTTGCTGGCACACCTGCTGGGCCGCTTTATGTAAGTTGCGCGCGCGCGCGTAGTAACCAAGCCCAGTCCAATGCGCAAGCACATCATCTAAAGGAGCATAAGATAAGGATTCTACCGTGGGAAAGCTGGTCATAAACCGCTCGAAGTAGGGAATAACGGTTGCGACCTGCGTCTGCTGTAGCATGATTTCCGAGACCCAAACTTTGTAGGGCGTCACGTTTTGTTGCCAAGGCAAATGCTTGCGTCCATGGTCTTCAAACCAAGCAAGCACGCGGTCGGCGAAGTTTGGGTGATTCTGTGATTTGCTCAATCCCGTTTTGTCCTGTCGCTTTAGAGTGTATTAAGCGGATGGTTTCTCATATAATGCGCCCCTTTAAAGCTGTTTAGGCACAAGAGGGCATGACATGAGCCAACGTAGCGCTAGCGTAACGCGCAACACGCTGGAAACACAAATCACCGCGAGCGTGAATTTGGATGGCACCGGTGTGGCAAAGTTTGATACCGGTATTCCATTTTTGGAGCACATGCTGGATCAAATCGCACGTCATGGTTTAATCGACCTAGACATCAATGCCAAAGGTGACCTGCACATCGACGACCACCACACGGTAGAAGATATTGGCATTACTCTGGGGCAGGCGTTTGCCCAGGCGGTGGGCGACAAAAAAGGCATGACCCGCTATGGCCACGCCTATGTGCCCTTGGATGAAGCCTTGTCGCGAGTCGTTATCGATTTCAGTGGTCGCCCGGGTTTGGTATTTGCAGTGCCGTTTACGCGTGCTTCGGTTGGCGGTTTCGACGTGGATTTGTTCTCTGAGTTTTTCCATGGCTTTGTTAATCACGCTCAAGTGACCCTGCATATCGATAATTTGCGCGGTGAAAATACGCACCACCAAATCGAAACGGTGTTCAAAGCTTTTGGGCGTGCTCTGCGCATGGCTTTGTCGGCCGATGAGCGTATGGCTGGCGTGACTCCCTCGACCAAAGGGGTGTTGTAAGCTCAATGGCAACACAAAGAGTCGCCGTAATCGATTACGGCATGGGTAACTTGCATTCGGTTGAAAGCGCTCTGCAACACGCCGGTCCTTGCGACGTGGTGGTCACCGACGACCCCGCGATTGTTGCCGCTGCTGATCGGGTGGTATTCCCCGGAGTGGGCGCCATTGGCGATTGTATGGCCGAAATTAAACGCCTGGGTTTTGACCGCTTGATTAGCGAGGTTGTTACTTCGGGCAAGCCCTTGCTGGGGATCTGCGTGGGCATGCAGGCCATGATGGAGGGTTCTGAAGAATCCGGTGGCACCCAGTGCCTTGGTCTGTTTGAAGGTGTTGTACAGCGCTTTCCCGGCGGCGTGGATGAGCAGGGCCATACCTTAAAGATTCCGCACATGGGTTGGAACACTGTGCAGCAATCTATGCCTCACCCGTTGTGGCACGGTATTGAAGACAACACTCGCTTTTACTTTGTGCACTCGTACTGTGTGACACCCACAAGGTCCGAGGTTCAGGCGGGTGTGTGCGAGTACGGGTTGCCCTTCGCGGCGGCCATTGCCCGCGATAATATCTTTGCTACTCAGTTTCACCCAGAGAAAAGCCATGTTGCGGGTTTGCAACTACTTACAAACTTTTTAAATTGGAACGGATCATGCTGATTATCCCCGCCATCGACTTAAAAGACGGACAGTGCGTGCGTCTGCGCCAAGGTTTAATGGAGGACAGCACGGTTTTCTCGGATGACCCTGTTGCTATGGCTACACAGTGGGTAGAGGCTGGCACTCGGCGTCTACATTTAGTGGACTTAAACGGTGCCTTCGCTGGTGAGCCGGTCAATGGCGACGTGGTGCGAGCCATCGCTAAGGCTTACCCGCAATTACCCATACAGATTGGCGGTGGCATTCGATCTTTAGAAACCATCGAAGCTTACGTTAAAGCCGGTGTGTCTTACGTCATTATCGGTACCAAAGCCGTGCGCGAACCCGAATTCGTGGCTGAGGCTTGTAAGGCGTTTCCCGGCCGTGTGATCGTTGGTTTAGACGCCAAGAATGGCTTGGTCGCCACTGATGGCTGGGCCGAAGTATCGGATGTGCAAGCCACCGACTTGGCGAAGCAGTTTGACGCACTTGGCGTCTCGGCCATTGTGTACACCGATATTGCGCGCGACGGCATGATGCAGGGCGTCAATGTTGAAGCCACGGTGCAAATGGCTCAAGCCTCGTCCATTCCGGTGATTGCCTCGGGTGGCATTACTAACATGGAAGACATTAAAGCCTTGGCGGCGGTTTCTTCTAAGGGTATTTGTGGTGCGATTACGGGCCGAGCAATTTATGAAGGCACGCTAGATGTGCGAGAAGCACAAGCCTATTGCGACGAGGTCTGCGCTTAATGGGTCTAGCCAAACGCATCATCCCTTGTCTAGATGTCGATAACGGTCGCGTTGTTAAAGGTGTGAATTTTGTCGGTATTCGCGATGCCGGCGATCCTGTTGAGATCGCGCGTCGTTACAATCAGGCCGGTGCTGATGAAATTACTTTTCTCGATATTACCGCTAGCCACGAAAATCGTGACACCACCGTGCATACGGTGGAGCAAATCGCGCGCGAAGTATTCATCCCTCTAACCGTTGGTGGCGGGGTGCGTTCGGTTGACGATATTCGAGTTTTGTTAAACGCGGGCGCTGATAAGGTCAGCATCAATACCGCGGCAATTCACAACCCGGCCTTGGTACAAGAGGCGGCCGATCGCTTTGGCAGCCAGTGCATTGTCGTCGCGATTGACGCAAAAGCCGTGCATGAAGAAGGCGAGACACCGCGTTGGGAAATCTTTACTCACGGCGGTCGCAAGCCAACGGGCATTGATGCTGTTCGCTGGGCTGAGAAAATGGCTGAGTTAGGCGCCGGCGAGATCTTGTTAACCAGCATGGATCGCGATGGCACCAAAAATGGTTTCGATTTGGCGGTGACCCGCGCAATTGCAGACGCGGTTTCCATTCCTGTTATTGCATCGGGTGGCGTGGGTACCCTTGATCACCTGGCCCAAGGCGTGCTGCAGGGACATGCTGATGCAGTGCTAGCGGCGAGTATTTTCCATTTTGGTGAGTACACCATTGCCGAGGCGAAGGCGCATATGGCCGCGTGCGGCATAGAGATGCGCCTGTAGCCTTACTTACTGCTGCTCTTGTTCCCTTACGTTGGTTGTCGCGTCCGCACCGGCTGCTGGCGTACTGAGTCGCTGCTGCAAAATGCTTAAGCCCTTCAGTAGCGTAAAGGCCTCAAATAACTGATTGTCGTCTTCTAGCAGCTGTAAGCTTTCTTCGGCATTGAACGATGGTTCATTCTCTTCGGTTTTATCCTCGGCCTGAATGTTTTCTAAGTGTCCGCGCAGATCCGCTTCGCTAATGCGTCGACCGCTGGCAACCGCGGTGACTTTGGCGCGCTCGACGTTGATATCGGGGGTAATGCCCTCGGCCTGAATCGAGCGGCCTGAAGGCGTAAAATATAAAGCCGTGGTCAATTTAACCGCGATATCTTCCGATAGCGGCAAGACGGTTTGTACTGAACCTTTACCGAAACTTTGCGTGCCCATGATAACGGCACGTTTTTGGTCTTGCAGAGCTCCGGCGACAATTTCAGAAGCGCTGGCCGAGCCGCGATTAATTAACACAACGATGGGAGCGCCATTGAGACGGTCGCCTTCTGTCGCCTCGTACTCCGCGGCCGCATCATCAATGCGACCTTCGGTGTAAACGACTAGGCCGCCATCTAGGAAATGGTCGGCAACCCCCACACTGGCTTGGAGTACACCGCCGGGGTTGTTCCGTAGGTCGAGCACCAATCCACTCAACTCTCCTGACTCCAGCAAGTTATCTAGGCTTTTAGCGACATCTTCGTGTGTTTTTCGTTGGAATTGCGAAATTCGCAGATAGCCAATGCCGGGTGCTAGCAGTCGTTCACGCGTGCTTTTTACCGGGATATTGGCTCGCTCTAAATCGACGTCAAAGGGCTGACTCTCGCCGCTGCGTCCAATTTCTAGAGTGATTGGTGTGCCTGCCTCGCCTCGCATGCGATCAATGGCCTCGCTCAGAGTTTTGTTTTCCATGGACTCGCCATCGATACTGAGAATGACGTCGCCGCTTTGCAAGCCCGCTTTGGCGGCGGGGGTGTCATCAATAGGAGAAATGATGGTAATAAAACCGTTCTCTTTGCCGACTTCTATGCCGATACCGCCGAACTCTCCCGAGGTGGAATCTTGCAGTTCGCTGAAGGCTTCTTTGTTGAGGTAAACCGAGTGAGGGTCCAGATTCGACATCATACCGCGAATGGCGTAGTCCATGAGTTCACTTTGCGGGATTTCTTTGACATAACCCTGGCGGATTTGATTAAAGACATCCGCAAAGCGTTTTAATGCCTCAAGTGGAAGCTCTTGTTTGATTTCCGCTTGAGGTTCGGGATTGGCCGGCTCTTCGGAAAAGCTTACAGCGCTGATGCCACACAGCAAAAGGCTTGAGGCGATTATACGAAGGCGTTTGGTTGGCATAATGTGTCCTTATTTCAGCGGCACCAGTGCGCTGGGTTTTGCGGTTCACCTTGATGGCGTATTTCGAAGTATAGGCCGGGCTCTTCCTGGCCGCCAGTGTTACCCGCCAAGGCAATGACGGTGCCGGGATCTACCCACTGACCTTCCTCGACCGAAATACTGTTATTGTGTGCGTAGAGGCTCATGTAATTCTCGCCGTGGTCAATAATCACGAGCAGGCCGTAGCCGCGCAGCCAATCGGCGAAAACGACTCTTCCGTGATAAATGGGCCTTATTGGATCATCGGCAATATTGCTAAATCGCATGCCTTGCCAGCGCACATTGGTGTTCCGTTTGCTGTTAAACCGGGTACTTACCTTGGCCTCTGTGGGCCATGATAATTTGCCTTTTTGATCGGCGAAGGGCGCGATTTGTATTGTTTCATTGGTCAGTGCCAAGGTGTCCAATTCGTCGATTAGATTTTGCAGCCTGGCTTGGTCTTGCTCGAGCTGCTGTTTTTGCACTTGTAGTGACTGCGTCATTTGCTTCAGCGCGGCGACTTTTCGTGTGCGCTCTTGCTGTTGCCGGCTCAAGTTTTGCTCTTCGCTCTCCAGGGCTGTCAGTGTGCGTTCGCGCTCTTTGCGATTTTGCGCCAACTCTTGCTGTGTTTGGTCGAGTTTCGTAAGCAGAGACATCAGTGCGTCAATTTGAATGTTTTGCTGTTTAAGTATGCGGGCATGAAACGTTAAGTTGCGGGCCAAATTGGCGGGATCGTCTTGCGACAACAGTAGCTTCAGAGTGTCGCTGTCCCGATTGGCAAACAGCGCTCTGAGCAGCGTTTTGATGCGTTGCGCTTCGGATGCGAGTTCATTGCGTGCAACTTG
>NZ_CBFHWH010000057.1:0-13047 GCF_965659035.1 Aequoribacter sp.
ACCAGTTTCCAGCGCCTGCTCGACCAGACCCGAAGTTCGCTGGCCTGCGAGTACCTGGAGAACACACGCCTTCCGGTGAGTGAAATAGCAGAACGGTGCGGCTATAGCGACGAAGCCAATTTTCGAAAGGCATTCAGCCGATGGCAAGGCAAGAGCCCAAGTCTCTGGAGGGCGAGTATCTCCCCGCCTGGGGCGGAGGAGCTATAGCGATTAAACTTTCCTGTAAGCCCCAACCTATGGGTATCATGTTCAGATAACCTTGGGACGCATACATGATACTTATGATGTGCAGTAATCGCTACCGTTTGTAACTTCGCTTGTAAAAAAGCCCCAAAAATGGGGCTCTTTGTAACTTCTTTGCAACTCACAAACCTATATAAATCAATAGCTTATAGCCACCCCATTATTCCCACTCGATTGTTGCCGGTGGCTTCGAGCTCACATCATAAGTCACGCGCGAAATACCGGAAATCTCGTTAATGATACGATTAGAGACGGTTTCCAGCAGTTCGTAAGGCAAGTGTGCCCAGCGTGCCGTCATAAAATCGATGGTTTCTACCGCGCGCAAAGCAATCACGTACTCGTAGCGACGACCATCGCCTACCACGCCGACCGATTTAACGGGCAAAAATACCGCAAAAGCCTGACTCGTCTTGTGGTACCAATCGGCTTTGTGTAACTCTTCAATGAAGATCGCATCAGCTCGACGTAGCAGCTCTGCGTAAGGCTTTTTAACCTCACCCAAAATACGGACGCCCAATCCAGGGCCTGGAAATGGATGGCGATAGACCATGTCGTAAGGCAAACCTAACTCAAGACCAATTTTGCGCACTTCGTCTTTGAATAATTCGCGCAACGGCTCCACCAGCGACATTTTCATGTCTTCAGGCAAACCACCCACGTTATGGTGCGATTTAATCACATGTGCTTTACCTGTTTCGGCACCGGCCGACTCGATGACATCGGGGTAAATCGTCCCCTGAGCCAACCAGTTTACGTCGGTCAATTTCGTTGCTTCTTGGTCGAATACCTCGATAAACATATTGCCAATGATCTTACGTTTGGCTTCCGGATCGGACACCCCTTCTAGCTTGCCTAAGAACAAATCTTCAGCATCGGCACGAATGACTTTTACGCCCATATTTTGAGCAAACATGGCCATGACCTGATCGCCCTCGTTTAAGCGCAACAAGCCATTATCAACGAAAACACAGGTCAACTGGTCCCCGATTGCCTTGTGTAACAGCGCCGCAACGACCGACGAATCAACACCGCCCGACAGACCCAGCAGAACCTTATCGCCACCGACCTGAGCTTTCACGCGAGCTATGGCATCTTCAACGATATTCGCTGGCGTCCATAGGGCTTCGCACCCACAAATCTCGAGTAAGAAGTGTTCGAACAAACGCTGACCCTGAAGGGTATGCGTCACTTCGGGGTGAAACTGAATACCGAAGAAAGGTTTAGACCGATGAGCCATAGCCGCTATCGGACAAGATTCTGTTTTCGCAATCACCTCAAAGTCAGCGGGCACCTGAACCACTTTATCACCGTGGCTCATCCAAACGTCTAGTAAGGACGCGCCACTAATGCCCACGTGATCACGAATGTCATGCAGCAAAGCCGATTCCGCAATCACTTCAATTTGCGCGTAACCAAACTCACTGGTATCCGACGCCTGAACTTTACCGCCAAACTGCTCTGCCATGGTTTGCATGCCGTAGCAGATTCCCAATACAGGCACGCCCAAATCAAAGACACACTCGGGAGCTCGCGGCGAGTTGTCAGCACCGACACTCTCGGGGCCACCGCTCAAGATCACACCAGCAGGCGCGTAGTCGCGAATAGCCTGCTCAGACATGTCGTACGGCTTGATCTCGCTGTAAACCCCGGCTTCGCGAACACGGCGCGCAATCAGCTGGGTGTACTGAGAACCAAAATCGAGAATTAATATTCGGTGAGCATGAATGTCAGCAGTGATCATTGGGGCAGTAATCTCAATGTAAGCGCGGCGATGCCGCGCTTTAATTAACGAACGGGGTAATTAGGTGCTTCTTTGGTAATGGCGACGTCGTGCACATGGCTTTCCGACATGCCCGCGGCGGTGACCTTCGCGAATTTCGGCTTAGTGCGCATATCTTCGATTGTGCGGCTTCCGGTGTAACCCATCGCCGATCTTACGCCACCCATGAGTTGGTGGATGATGCCGGACAATGGCCCCTTGTAGGGAACGCGACCTTCGATACCCTCTGGCACCAGTTTCTCGGCGCCTTTACTGGCGTCTTGGAAGTAGCGATCAGACGAGCCTTGAGTCCGCGACATAGCTCCTAGCGAGCCCATGCCTCGATAGGATTTGTAGGTACGCCCCTGATACAGCTCCACTTCACCCGGCGCTTCTTCCGTGCCTGCAAACATACTACCCATCATTACGGCGTCTGCACCGGCAACAATGGCTTTGGCGATGTCACCGCTGAAGCGAATACCACCGTCAGCGATAACGGGGATGTCGTATTCTTTTAGTGCTGAAACCACATTATCGATGGCCGTAATTTGGGGCACACCCACACCCGTTACGATTCGCGTCGTACAAATTGAGCCAGGGCCAATACCCACTTTTACCGCATCGGCGCCTGCTTCGGCCAAAGCAATAGCCGCCTCACCAGTGGCAATATTACCGCCAATAACTTGCACATGCGGGTATTCCGCTTTGATTTTTTTAACCCGGTTTAATACGTTGCGAGAGTGGCCATGTGCCGTGTCTACCACGAGGACATCGACGCCCGCCTCCACCAAGGCCGCAACGCGGTCATCCGTATCAGGGCTTGTACCCACCGAGGCGCCCACTCTCAGTTGGCCGTGCCCATCTTTACAAGCCAAGGGGTAATTCTCGGCTTTATCGAAATCTTTTACCGTGATCATACCGCACAGCTCAAAATCATCGTTCACCACCAAAATCTTTTCGATGCGGTGCTGGTGCAACAACTGCTGCACAAGTTCAGAGGACGCGCCTTCTTTGACCGTGACCAACTGCTCTTTCGGGGTCATGATTTGACTCACGCTTTTCGAAAAATCGGTTTCAAAACGTAAATCGCGACGAGTGACGATACCGACTAAATCTTTACCATCTAGTACCGGCACACCCGAGATACCATTGGCTTTTGTCAGGTCGGTAAGCTCTTCTAGAGTCGCCGATTTCTGGATGGTGATGGGCGACTTCACCACACCACTCTCGTATTTCTTAACCTTGCGGACTTGCGCGGCTTGCTCTTCAATGGTCATCGATTTATGAATAACGCCAATACCACCCTCTTGCGCTATCGCAATCGCTAGCTGCGCTTCTGTCACTGTGTCCATGGCGGCAGAAACTAGGGGGACATTCAGTTCGATACCGCGAGTTAATCGTGTTTTTAGGCTAACGTCAGAAGCAACTACTTCTGAGTAGCCAGGAAGAAGCAGCACATCGTCAAAGGTCAGTGCTTCTTGCTCTATTCGCAGCATAGCTTTACTCCTGCTGGCGGAAATTCGGTAAACCTGCAATTATACGCGTTTGTACACATAAACGGAAACGAAAAGCATCATGGTCGGCAACTTTCAGCCACATAACGCGGACACGCAAGAATACACCGTGAGCGCACTGAACGGCGCTGCCCGACGATTACTGGAAGGCCACTTCCAAATCCTTTGGGTTGTCGGCGAAATCTCGAACTTTACCAGGGCAAGTTCGGGCCACTGGTACTTCAGCCTCAAAGATGACAACGCTCAAGTACGTTGTGCGATGTTCAAAAATCGCAATCAATTTTTAAAGTTTATCCCCAAACATGGCGACAAGGTCCGCCTTCGTGCCAAGGTGTCTTTGTACGAGGGGCGCGGCGAATTTCAGCTGATTGGCGAGTACATCGAACCGGCTGGCACCGGCGACCTGCAATTGGCGTTTATACAACTCAAAGCCCAACTTGAGGCCGAGGGCCTATTTGCGCCTGAGCGAAAAAAATCGATACCGAGCCAGGTAAAGCGCATCGGCGTAATCACCTCAGCAAAAGGCGCGGCATTACACGACATTTTAAGTGTACTCCACGGCCGTTGGGCTGGGCTTGAAGTCATTATCGCAGATACGCCTGTGCAAGGCGCCGAGGCGCCCGCAGGACTCACGTATGCCTTGCACAAGCTCGCACGGTTCCACGAAACGGCACCCATTGATCTTGTCATTATTGGTCGCGGTGGAGGCTCGCTCGAAGACCTATGGGCTTTTAATAATGAACAGTTGGCTCGCGCGATCGCTGCGTATAAAATCCCCACCATCAGTGCCGTCGGGCACGAGACAGATTTTACAATCTGTGATTGGGTCGCCGATGCTCGCGCTCCAACCCCTTCCGCCGCGGCAGCCATGGCGTCACCCGACCACAGTAAGGCCCCGTCAAGGATTCACGAAGCCCTGGTCAGACTTTCAAAAGGCTATACGGCCATTCTTAAAACCAAAGGCACTGAGCTTCGAAATAGTCGAGCCAGACTCCGACACCCTGGCGAACTGATCGAACAAAGAGTTTTGCGTATCGACGAGCTTGAACTCAGACTCAAAGCACAACAATCTCGTTTAACGCAGCAAAAAACGGCGCAATATCAACAATTATTTAAGCGCCTGAGCTGGCACAGTCCCGCTCGCAACTTACGGGCTTTGAATGAGCAAGTACTCAAATTACAAACGCGCTTAATAAGTGGGCAGCAACGTCTCCTGAGCGCACACACTGGCCGACATAAGCAGACTGAGTATGTGCTGCACAGCTTGAGCCCCATGCGCACCGTCGATAGAGGCTATGCGATACTTAGAGATGCCGACGGGCAAGTGGTCACTGGCGTTTCAGGTTTTGCAGAGAAGGCCAAGGGTTCGGCCACCCTAAAGGATGGCCAAATCAATTTTGAAGTCAGTGCGGTAAACCCGCTTAATACTTAGCTGGCAGGCGCGTATTGATAACGATGTGACGCCCTTCAAAGCGGATATATTCACCAATCGTCAAATCTTTTAAAATTCGTGCAACCATCTCGCGTGAGGCACCAACCCGATCGGCGATATCTTGCTGAGTGAGTTTGTCGGGAATAAACAACGTGCCATCGCCACGCTCCTCGGATAAATCCATCAGCACGTTAGCAACCCGACCATAGACGTCTTGAAGTGCGAGGCTTTTTACGTCAGCCGTCAATTTACGAACACGCTGTGCTAAGTTGCGGATCAGACTTTTAGCAATGTTCGGATGGGCCGCCAGCACCGCGTTAAAGTCGTCTTTGTAGATCACCACGAAGTCGCTTTTTTCTACCGTGCGAACAGATGCAGACCGCAGCGAATCATCGACTAGAGCCAGTTCACCGAAGTAATCACCAGGGCCCTGAGTGTTCATAATGAACTCTTTGCCGTTTTTGTCACTACAGTAAACTTTGACCTTGCCCGAAACAATCACGAACAAAGAGTCTGCAGGCTCATTTTCGTGAATGACAACGGTGTTCTTGGGAAAAGATCGCTCGGATGACGTCTTGCTCAGGGCGGCCAGTTCTTCTGCACTCAGCCCTTGAAACAGTTCCACTTTTTCTAGCATTAATGCCTCGTCCGTTCTGTAGGGTTACCCCTCATTGAGAGCAGTTTAACGCAATCCGACCGATTCGCACACCCGCTTAGCTGTTTGTTAGTATTTTCTTGCCAGCCTAGACAATCACGCTGTCGAAAATCACGCGTTTTCATGCAGAAGATAAGCGGGGTATACTGCGTCAAAGAATGTAAAAACAGGCACCCATGAGTTCAGCCAGCACTGCGACAGCTCTATCGACCCAGCGAATTGTAGAACTCAGCGAGCTACTCCAGGATAGCCTCGCGTCGCTCGACAACGCCGATCTACTCGAAGAGAGCACGCTGCTGGCAAGGTCGTTATCGGCCTTAGAGACCAATAATACGCAAACATTAAGCCGGCACGACCTGCTCAATCACTACACCAGCGCTTGCGGCTATGCGGAAATCTTGCTCGAAGAGCTGGGTAACACAACTCAAGAAGCGCTCCAGCATGGCCTGACGGAGCTGGTGGCTGCCATCCGCGAGCTCAGTGCAACCCCGGAAGCCGTGGCGAAAGCGAGCCCTTCCTACAAATCTGAACCCCGCAATGCAAATGTTGGCAGTATTCTTGTAGTCGACGATCAAAACGATAATCGTGCAGTACTTAAACGCTTGCTGAGCCGCGTTGGTCACACTGTTTACACTGCTGACAGCGGCGAGGCCGCTCTAGAACATCTTAACTCCCAATCGATCGACGTTGTGCTACTCGATTTATCCATGCCCGGTATGGGTGGCAAGACAGCCCTGACCAAAATTAAGGCGGATCCAAAACTTCGTTCCATCCCTGTCATTGTCATCTCCGGGCATCAAGAGTTGGACTCGGTTATCGAGTGCATTACCGCAGGCGCCGACGATTACCTGTTCAAACCCTTTAATTCCGTGCTACTGCATGCGCGAATTGCAGCGGGCCTTGAACGCAAGCAGTGGCATGATCGGGAGGTGAACTACTTACATCAGCTCGAACAGCGCGAAAAATTTATTCGCGCCACCTTCGGACGGTACCTGACGGACGAAATAGTGGCGGACATCTTAGAAAAACCCGAGGGCCTGCGCCTAGGTGGCGATCTAAAAGAAGTCACCATCTTAATGGCCGATATCCGAGGCTTCACCCAACTATGCTCGCAAATGCCACCCGAGCAGGTTGTATCGCTACTCAACGGCTACCTCGGCACCATGACTGAGATTATCATGCGCCACAACGGTACTATCGATGAGTTTTTAGGGGACGCCATTCTCGCCGTATTCGGCGCACCAAAAGACGACCCAAATCACGCTCAAAGTGCGGTGGCTTGTAGCATTGAAATGCAAAAGGCGGTCGCCGCGGTGAATCGGCAACACCAGACCTCGGATTTACCGCAAATCAGCACGGGCATCGCGATTAATACGGGCACCGTGGTAGCGGGCAATATTGGTTCGGACCGACGCGCAAAATACGGCTTTGTCGGCACACCAATGAACGTCACCTCGCGCATTGAGGACCTGTGCGAGGCCAACGAAATTTTGATCTCCGAGACCACGATGCAGGCGCTGCCTAACACCGACCAACTGCGTGATAAAGGTACACACTCATTAAAGGGTCTAGGCGCGCCGGTGCGCGTTTTTGGCGTCGAGTGGCAGCATTAAGATGAGCACGAAGTTACTTTTAGTCGAAGACAACGAACTGAATCGCGACATGTTAACGCGACGACTCTTGCGCAAAGGCTTCGAGGTCCTGATCGCAGAAGATGGACTAGAAGCCCTCGAGCAAATGCGACAACACCAGCCCGACGTGGTTTTGATGGACCTAAACCTGCCGGTCCTAAGCGGTTGGGAGGCGTGCAAAATAGCGGCCAATGATCCCGATCTTGCTCATATTCCGATGCTGGCGCTAACCGCCCACGCCCTTGAGCAAGAGCTCGCAAAGGCGCTGGACGCAGGGTGTAAAGACTACGCAACAAAACCGATAGACTTCCCAGTGCTACTTGAAAAAATCGCAGGACTGCTCAACCCATGAGTCTGCGTAAACGCCTTATCGTCTCCATGCTTACCATTTTAGCGCTGCTATGCGTTAACGTAGGCACACATTTCTGGGGCAGTTTGGCCAGAAACGAGAGCATGATCGCCTATCGCGACTCAGTCCGCGCGGGTCAATTATCGGATGAAATAGAGCGTTTACTCGAAGACCAGCGACAGCAGGTTCTGGTTCTCGCCCTGCTAAAAGAGACTACGGGCGACAAACTCGGCGCGAGCGAACAACAAGCGGCGCTGGACAACATCGAAAGCATCAATCGCAAGGTACTGTCGCTCGGCCGCCTAAGCTGGGATGATACCGAGCAGACCTACCAGAATTTGAAAAGGTCTAACGATCAACTCCTCGAGCAATGGACGCGATTTTACGGGGGCTACAACGAGGAAGAACTCAACATAGATGTCGAAAACCCCCTGCTCTATCTCGAGACCAATCAGCACCTGGACGCTTTAAAGCAGGAGCAAAGCAAGCTCGCGGTTGAGCGAGCCAGCATCATTGATAGCACCATTAAACTGACCGACCGCATCACAGTACTGGCCTTTATAACCACCCTGTTCCTCACTTTTTTGCTTGGGTTTATTCTGGTTCGCTATACCAACCGCTCGTTCAAGCGGCTCCAAAAAGGCACCGAGCTGATCGGTGCGGGCGACCTGAGCTTTCGCATTCAAACGGCAGACCAATCCGGCGAACTCGCCGATTTGGGCCGCGCCTTCAATGACATGTCAGAAAAGTTAGCCAACGCCATCGGCGAAGTCCAAATGGCCAAAGAACAGGCCGATTCCGCCAACGCCGCCAAAAGCACCTTTTTAGCCAACGTCTCGCACGAATTAAGGACGCCTCTGAACGCCATTATCGGCTATAGCGAGATGATTCAGGAGGAGGTGAACGACGGCGAGGCGATAAACAAAGACCAACTGCAAGAGGATCTCACTAAAATCGTTTTTTCCGGGCGTCAGCTGCTGACGCTGATTAACGATGTTCTTGATTTAGCCAAGATCGAAACGGGTAAGATGACCATACATCCCGAGAGCTTCGACCCCATTGCGACCTTGCACACGGTAGCCGACTCGATGGCGCCGCTACTGAATACTCAGGGCAACGAGATGTGTTGGGGTATTCAAGGCCCACTACCCCGCATTCACACCGACGCCACTAAGTTCCGCCAAATTGTGACTAATTTATTGAGCAACGCCAACAAATTCACGGAGGCCGGATCAATCACCATTAGGGCCGGCATTACTGATTCCCAAGAACACATTTGGATCGAAGTGCGGGATACCGGCATTGGCATGACGGATAAACAGCTTGGGCGAATATTTGAAGCCTTTGAGCAAGCGGAGCGCAGCACGAGTAGCCGTTATGGCGGGACAGGATTAGGCCTGTCTTTGTGTCAAGAATTTGCCCGCATGCTGGGTGGCGACATCAAAGCGTCGAGCACACCCAATGTGGGCAGCTCGTTTATTGTGACTCTTCCCGTGAACCTAGAGTTAGATCCCGAAGACGCTTGAGAGCCTTTTCGCGCTTGTCTAGATCGTCCTGCAGGCCATCCGCTTGCCTACGCAAATCGTCTGCGTGATCAAGCATACTGACGAACATTTCGAGAGAATCTCGCATCAACAGCACACCGGAGTGTACCTGCATATCGGCACGATACTGCTTACTCAAACGCTCAAAACTAGCCCTACTGGACTGAGGCTCAAAAAAAGGGCTACTGGGCAAGGTGCTGATAAACGCGATGGCAACAGCCGTTTCCCAGGCCGCTGCCTCGGTGCGCTCTATGCGCTGATGTCGCTGAAAATATTGCACTGCACTTATGTGGTCGCCGAGCGTCAGGGCATCGATGCCTTTTTCGAGAAACGTCACGCCTGCGTCATCGTCTGCGCCACCTGGGTCACACGCGCAAGTTGACGCCGCCGGCAAATTCAGCACAATCTCTGGCCGCGGCTCGGGCGTGTCAGATTTTGGCGGCGTCGCCGCACAGGCCGACAGTAGAACAAATCCTATGCCGATACTGATTAATCTCAATACACTGCTCCAGTGGGTTGTGCCACGAGTCTACACCGACTTTAACGCTTTACCAAATTACTCAGGACGCATGTGCGGGAACAGAAGCACGTCACGAATCGATGGACTATCCGTAAGCAACATGACTAAGCGATCGATTCCGATCCCCTCTCCCGCCGTTGGCGGCATGCCGTATTCTAGTGCTCGAATATAGTCAGCATCGTAGTGCATGGCTTCCTCATCACCGGCATCCTTCTCGGCGACTTGTGCTTTGAAGCGCTCGGCTTGATCTTCGGCGTCGTTCAATTCAGAGAAACCATTGGCGAGCTCTCGCCCAGCCACAAAAAACTCGAACCGGTCGGTCACAAACGGATCGCTGTCGCTACGGCGAGCCAAAGGCGACACCTCGGTAGGATAAGCCGTGATAAAGGTAGGCTGAATCAGTCGATGTTCTACCGTTTTTTCGAAGATCTCGATTTGTACTTTACCAAGCCCCCATGTCGGCTTGACTTCGATACCTAAGCTTTCGGCAAAAACACACGCTTGAGCCATATCAGCTAACTGCTCTGCGCTGAGAGTCGGGTTGTAAGCCAAAATCGAATCGAACACCGTAAAGCGGTCAAACTCCCCAGAAAAATCCAAGGAGTGACCCTGATAGTCGATGGTGGTTGCCCCCAGCACGTCGCCCACCAAACCCTGCAACATCTGCTCGGTTAGCAGCATAGCATCGCGGTAGTCGGCGTAGGCCCAGTAATACTCTAACATCGTAAACTCTGGGTTATGCCGTGTGCTCAAACCCTCGTTGCGGAAGTTGCGGTTGATCTCGAATACTCTTTCAAACCCACCCACGGTTAGACGCTTCAAGTACAGCTCGGGCGCGATACGAAGATACATATCCAAATCAAGCGCATTGTGATGCGTCACAAAGGGCTTTGCAGTCGCACCGCCAGGAATCACCTGCATCATCGGAGTTTCGACTTCCATAAAACCGCGCTCTTCCATGAAATCGCGAATATAGGCCACAATTTTTGAACGCAATTTAAAGCGAGAACGAACGTCGTCATTAACGATCAAGTCGACATAGCGCTGGCGATAACGCAGTTCTTGGTCTGCCAAACCGTGGTATTTGTCGGGTAGTGGACGCAGCGATTTGGTCAGCAGTCGCGCCTCTTCCATATTGATGTACAAATCACCCTTGCCCGACTTGTGCAAAGGACCCTTGGCGGCAACAATATCGCCCAAGTCCCAAGTTTTAATTTGAGCAAGCGTTTCTTCGCTCAAGGCCTGGCGATTGATGTAAAGCTGAATTTGCCCACTCTCTTCTTGAATCAGCAAAAAGGCGCCACGATTACGTATCAAACGACCCACAACAGCAAACTGCTGGTCTGCTTGCTCCAGCGCTTCTTTGCTCTCTGAGCCAAACTGGGTCTGCAAATCACCGGCGTAGGCCGTACGCCGGAAATCGTTGGGAAAGGCTACGCCCTGCTCACGCAGACTCGCCAACTTTTGGCGGCGCTCGGCAATAAGCTTGTTCTCATCTTGGGGTTTCACCTGTTCAGACATAATATTTCCTTAGCTTAAGCCACTCTTCAAAGAGGCTTGAATAAACATATCAATTGCACCATCTAATACCGCTTGGGTATTTGAGGTTTCTACGCCCGTTCGCAGGTCTTTAATGCGAGATTGATCAAGTACATAGGAGCGAATTTGGCTACCCCACCCGATGTCGGCTTTAGAGTCCTCTAACGCTTGTTGTTTCTCGCTGCGTTTTAACATTTCGAGTTCGTAGAGTTTACCACGCAGTAATTTCATGGCGTTGTCGCGGTTTTGATGCTGCGAGCGCTCCGTTTGGCACTGCACCACAACACCAGTGGGTAGGTGAGTTAAACGTACGGCCGAATCGGTCTTGTTGACGTGTTGCCCACCCGCACCCGAGGCTCGATAAGTATCGACTCGCAGATCGGCCGGGTTAATTTCAATTTCGATATTGTCGTCAATCTCTGGGGATACGAACACTGACGCAAACGAGGTGTGACGCCGGTTACCCGAGTCGAAAGGCGACTTACGAACCAAGCGATGCACACCCGTTTCGGTGCGCAACCAACCAAAGGCGTAGTCGCCATCAAATTTGATAGTCGCGCTTTTAATACCAGCGACTTCACCCGCCGAACATTCAATCAGCTCGGTTTTAAAGCCCTTCGCCTCACCCCAGCGCAAGTACATCCGCAGCAGCATTTCAGCCCAATCCTGTGCTTCGGTGCCGCCAGACCCCGATTGAATATCGAGGTAAGCGTTGTTCTCATCGACCTCGCCCGAGAACATGCGTCGAAATTCTAGTGCATCTAATATCTCTATCAATTTCTGGATTTCGGACTTTATGTCCTCTAACGAATCCACGTCGTTTTCGGCTACCACCAAATCCAGTAAATCGCCAGTGTCATTCGCGCCCTCGGTGAGAGTCTCGATAGATCCAACGATCGCTTCCAGTGCCGCCCGCTCTTTACCCAGGGCTTGGGCGCGTTCGGGGTCATCCCATACATTGGACTCACCCAACTCCAGTTCAACTTCGGTTAAACGCTCTTTACGCTCATCAAAGTCAAAGATACCCCCTGAGCACGTCTGTGCGCGCGCGAATATCTTCGAGTTGATTGTACAGAGGGTTGGTTTCCATACCGAGGCCTGTGCGCTAAATTCAAGGGGCGCTAGTCTACCCTAGCCTGACCTCAGAGTGAATGTTCAAGCGGTCTTTCTGCATATTCTATTATCATTTGCAGAGATTCTAACCCTCGAAATTCGTTGACATCTAAGCGATACAGAAACCGCAGCGTCTGTCCAAGCTTAGCCTGATAAAAATCGACATCGACATTAAAGGCAATAGCATCGAGCGTTGCGTTTGAAGATGCCAATTCCAGACGCATTTTTGCGTGTTGACCCGATAGAATTCGAAGCTCGACAATTCGAAACTCATTATCGAACAGAGGCTCTGGAAACTGCTGCCCCCAAGGCTGCAGGAGTCTGAGTTCTTGCGCTACGCTCAAAGAGAAATCGGACTCACTTAAGGCACCATCGCTGAGCTTAACGGGGTGAAACAGTTCAGGAGGCGTATTTTCTTCAAGAAAGTTATCCAATGCCTGACCAAAAGCCTCTAACGCGGAAGCAGGTATCGTAAGACCAGCCGCCATCGCATGCCCCCCAAACTTAGAAATGAGTCCTGGATTCATGGTGGCAATCGAATCTAAAACATCGCGGATGTGCACCCCTTCAATCGACCGTGCAGATCCTTTTAACGCCTTTTCACCGTCATTGGCAAACACAATCACTGGGCGGTGGTATTGTTCTTTGATACGAGAAGCTAAGATACCGACCACGCCCTGATGCCACGAGGCATCGTATAAGGTAATGGCGGCGGGCAATTTGCCCGACTCAAAGGCCGGCAGCTGCG
>NZ_CBFHWH010000058.1:0-8963 GCF_965659035.1 Aequoribacter sp.
CTGATTTAATACTTGTCTCGGTCGCTTTGCCATAAGGAGGCAGCAAGCCCGCTAACTTGCCGACATTAAAGCGCGTGGTCTGGCTGTAAACCGATTTTGCATGGCTGAAGGTTTTGAAGCCTTCAACACCGTGGTACGAACCCATACCGCTTGGTCCAACGCCACCGAAAGGCATGTCTTCTTGCATAATGTGCATAATGACATCGTTAATACACACGCCACCTGAAGTGGTGCGCTTCAAAATGGCCTCTTCCTCTGCCGCGTCTTTACCGAAGTAATAAGCTGCTAAGGGACGTGGGTTGGCGTTAATGTGCGCGATTGTCTCTTCAAAGTCTTTGTAAGTGCGAATCGGCAGCAGCGGACCGAAAATCTCCTCTTGCATGCACTTGGCATCAACATCGGGGCTTACGATCAAGGTGGGGGGGATTTTACCTGCCGCGTTGCCTTCAAAATTCTCGTTCGCGGGATTAATGGGCACAACACGATGGCCACGCTCTGCTGCATCGGCTAAGTAAGACGACAACCGCGCATTGTGACGCTCGTTGATCACGGCTGTGTAATCGTCATTGGCCAACAACGTCGGGTACATCGAGCCGACCGCTTTCGTCGCTAAAGACACCACTTCATCGAGCTTCTCTTCCGGCACCATCAAATAATCTGGCGCCAAGCAAATTTGGCCCGCGTTTAGTGTTTTACCCAACATGATGCGCTCGAGCGCCTGCTCTAAATCTGCTGTGCGAGAGATTACGACAGGCGACTTGCCGCCCAACTCTAGGGTCACGGGTACGAGGTTGCGTGCCGCGGACGCCAACACGTGGCGAGCAATACTGGTCGCACCCGTGAAAATCATGTGATCGAACGGCAAGGAAGTAAAGGCCTGCCCTACTTCGGGGCCACCCGTCACGGTAGTCACCTCTGCCGGATCAAAGCCCTCGGCAATAATCTCGGCTATTAGATCTGATGTAATCGGGGTGAATTCCGATGGTTTAACCATAGCGCGGTTACCGGCCGATAAAATGCCCGCTAAAGGCTGGAACACCATGGATACCGGAAAGTTCCAAGGCGCAACAACGCCGACCACACCTTTGGGCTGATACTCAATATGAGAGCGACCGCCCAATAAATTCAGAGGGAACAAAGTCGGACGTTTCTCGGGTTTCATCCACTTTGCCATGTGTTTTCTACAGTGCTTGAGTGAGCCGATAGAGCCTGCCACATCGGTCATCATATTGACGCTGCGTGGACGACACACAAAATCTTCGTTCAGTGCATCACTGATTCGCTCAGCGTGACGCACAAGGATATCGATCGCGCGATCGATACGATCTTTACGAACATCTAAAGATACAAAGCCTTCCGCTAAGTAGCTGTCTCGTTGGAGTTTTAAGGCCTCTTGCATTTTTTGTTCTGCATCGGGGCTGATTACCACTTGTTGAGGTGCGTTCATTGTTTAGCTCCTTGGTCGCAAGGTTTTATTAGTATCCAGCCGAGTGTAGCGCGTAAGGATCAATTAAAACAGCCCTTAAACGGGGTGCAAAACGGACAAAAGGCTTAGTTTTGAGTCCGCTTATCGCACAAGACACGCGTCGCCGACAGCGGCCCAACGCACTTTTCACAGCCGGCCTGCAAAAAAGCCGGCGCGAGAGCCGGCTTTCGATGATCTTCAGACACTGATCACTTTGGCGGCATCCGAATACCGCCATCCAGGCGAATCACTTCTGCGTTCATGTATGGGTTGGTGATGCAATCCATAATCGCAAAAGCCAACTCTTCGCCCTGGCCCAAACGTTTCGGGAACAGAACCGATTGACCTAGGTGCGCTTTAAACTGCTCAGCGTGCTCGCCTTCACCGTAAATGGGGGTATCGATTAAGCCAGGAGCCACCGTGTTGACTCGAATGCCCACTGCACTCAAATCACGCGCAATTGGCAGTGTCATGCCAACAACGCCGCCTTTAGAGGCAGAATACGCCGCCTGACCGATCTGACCGTCAAAGGCCGCACACGATGCCAAGTTAACAATAGCGCCGCGGCTACCATCGGCGTCCATAGGCTCTTGCTTAGCCATAGCCGCGGCTGCGCGACTTAAGACGTTAAAGGTACCAATCAAATTCACGTTAATAACGAAAGCAAAACGGCCAAGATCATGCGGGTTGTTGTCGCGATCAATGGTGCGACCTGGAGCGCCCAGACCCGCCGAGTTGACACAAGCGCGCAATGGGCCCATGGCAACTGCCGCTTCTACAGCCGCGTCTGCATCTTCCGTTTTAGTGACGTCACACTTTACAAACACACCGCCAATCTCGGCGGCAACCTTTGCACCTTTTTCTTCGTTCAGGTCAGCAATGACAACTTTCGAACCCGCAGCCGCGAGTTGACGTGCCGCTGCTTCACCGATGCCCGAGGCACCACCGGTTACGATTGATGAGCTACCTTCTAAATTTACGCGTGGCATAATTTTTATTCCTGTCTGTGAATTTGTGTCGCTATTCTTCGGCACGTGCCAGCGGCTGTCAAGCAAGGGAGAGGTATCGCGATTCGGCCTAGGCATACTGCGTAGCTCCCCCACCAGTAAGGGCTTAGGCTTGCACACAGCACAAAGACTGCCAAAAAAAGTTGGAGCAATACCTTAAATTTGTTCTACTTGCGCTTTCAACTCTTTGAATAGCGAGACGCTAACACATGAGTAAAGACGCCAACATCGCCGTTATTCATGGTGAAACAACCCCTGGATTCGAATCGGTTCGGGACCTGTTTACAATAAACATGAACCGATGGGAAGAAGAGCACGCCCAACTTTGCGTGTATCACAGAGGTCAAAAAGTGGTGGATTTGTGGGGATCCAAAGGCGCACCAAGCAATTTTCAGCCTGATTCGCTGGTCAATGTATTCAGTAGTGGAAAAAGTCTAGAAGCGATAGCGCTCGCCGCTTTAATCGACAAGGGTTTGCTGGAGTATGAAAAACCGATCGCGAGCTACTGGCCCGAGTTTTCAGCGCAAGGCAAAGACAGCATTACGGTTGCCGATTTAATGCGCCACGAGGCAGGCCTTGCAAACTTTGATTTTTCGATCGTTGCCGATGACCTGTTACCGGCACGTATTAAAGCAAATGTCGTTGGAAAACACATTGAAAATCATCCCCAGCATTTTCGGGATCGCGACAAAACAAAACGAGAATACCATGCACTGACGCGAGGCTGGATAGCCAATGAGCTGTTCAGACGCGTGGATCCAGATGGGCGCACCATCGGTGAGTTTGTCCAGCAGGCGATTAGCGAGCCATTGAATATTGAGGTCGCGATCGGCGTCTCAGAGGAACAGTTCCAGCGGCGAGTGCCCATTACGCCGATGCATCCACTAAAACACCTTCTGGCAACCTTTAAACCCAAACTGCTAGGCCGAAAAGTGCTCCACAACGCGGCTCAGCTGCTCAGCCGCTTGTTCATGTTGGTTAGAACGTTGTTCCGCGGATCCTCCAAAAAGTGGCCGCCCCCCATTGACGGCATGACCGGTATTCGCCTTTTTAACGACAAAACGCTAGCGATGGGTGAAACGCCCTCAGCTAACACCAGTGCCTCGGCTCGAGGACTGGCTAAGGTTGCTGCGGCCATGGCTGCGGGCGGTACATTAGACGGTCACACGATACTGACCCCCAGCGCCTGGGCTTCGCTGCACGCCTCACCCGTCTACTCCGTCATGGGCGGCTTCTTACCCTGCGCGTTTACGCAAGGCGGCGTTGCTTACTTTGGCCCCTGTAACACCCAATCGAGTTGGCTCGAACACGCGTTCAACCGGGGTCGAGAAGGATTTTACGGCTGGATGGGCTTGGGGGGCTCCCTATTTCAATGGCACCCCGAGCATGAGATCGGCTTTGCATTTGTGCCCACGTCCCTCCACATGCTGGATTTAATGAACGAGCGCGGCAAGTGCTATCAAGATGAAGTGCTACGTTGCGTCAAGCGACTTAAGCTAAGCGCTTGAACTGCAGAAGTCTTGCGCTTAAAAACGTTAAGACATGCTCGTTACTGACAGACTTAGAGTCCGATAATCTTACGTGCTAACCTAGCATCCGATCCGATCGGGCCAGCACACCACAATACGGCGAAAGTTATGACGAATTCCTCCATTTCAAAAACACTGTGGACCACTTTCGATTGGCAAGATCCCTTCCTGCTCGAGCAACAGCTAACAGATGAGCAGCGCCTAATACGCGACACCGCAAAGCAATACGCACAAGAGAAATTGCTACCCCGTGTGACTCAGGCGTTTCGAGAAGAAAGCACGGACGCCAGCATTTTTAAAGAGATGGGTGCCTTGGGTCTATTGGGCTCGACGATCAAGGGCTACGGCTGCGCAGGTGTCGATTACATCAGCTACGGCCTGATCGCCCGTGAGGTCGAACGCGTCGATTCTGGATATCGCTCTATGCTGAGCGTGCAGTCCTCCCTGGTGATGTACCCCATATACGCTTTTGGTACGGAAGAGCAACGGGAAAAGTACCTGCCCAAACTAGCGAGCGGCGATTGGATTGGATGCTTCGGTCTAACGGAACCCGATCACGGCTCAGATCCAGGCGGCATGATCACTCGCGCTCGCAGTGTTGAGGGCGGCTATCGCTTGAGCGGCGCCAAAATGTGGATTAGCAATAGTCCTATTGCCGACGTCTTTGTCGTGTGGGCTAAAACCGATGACGGGCAAATTCGCGGATTTATTCTAGAAAAAGGTATGCCGGGCCTAAGTGCTCCTAAGATTGAAGGAAAGCTTGCACTGCGGGCCTCCATCACGGGCGAGATCGTGATGGATAATGTCTTCGTTAGCGAAGAGCAGTTACTACCCAATGTTAAGGGGCTGAAAGGACCATTCAGCTGTTTGAATATGGCGCGCTATGGTATTGCCTGGGGAGCTTTGGGTGCAGCAGAAACCTGCTGGCAAACCGCGCGAGCCTATACACTCGAACGCTCACAGTTCGGTCGCCCGCTGGCCGCGAATCAGCTGATTCAGCTTAAGCTCGCTGACATGCAAACTGATATTGCCTTAGGCTTGCAAGGCTGCTTTAGGGCTGGGCAGCAACTCTGTGACGAAGGGATCGCACCAGAGCTCATTTCCCTGATCAAACGCAACTCGTGCGCTAAAGCTTTACACATTGCTCGACAAGCGCGCGACATGCTGGGCGGCAATGGGATATCCGATCAATACCCTGTCATGCGCCATATGATGAACTTAGAGGTCGTGAACACCTATGAGGGCACCAGCGACATTCACGCTCTAATTCTAGGACGTTCGCAAACTGGCTTGGCGAGTTTCAGCTAATGATTGCCCGAATCGGTGGCTCCACACCTCGCGGGGCACGCTGAAATTTAGCCCAAGCAGACTATAACGGGGCTCCCCAATTTTTCAGTATTGCTAGAGTCTAGTGCGCGTTTGTTTATACTCGATTCTTAAGAATTTCTTACAGTATTGACTCGGTGTCCACTATGCAGTCCTCGCCTCGTTACCGTAACTACGTTTTGTTCATTCTGTTCATTACCTACATTCTGAACTACGTTGATCGGCAGTTAATGACCATATTGCTGGAACCCATAAAACAGGAGTTTGGTGCTAGCGATACCGCTATGGGCTTTTTAACGGGCTTTGCCTTTGCGCTGTTCTATGCCACCCTCGGCATTCCTGTAGCGCGCTTGGCCGACCGATGGTCACGGCGTAATGTCATTGCAATATCTATTACGATATGGAGCGGCATGACAGCTTTGTGCGCGGCAGCCAGCACGTTCACCCAGCTCGCATTGCTTCGCATTGGCGTTGGCGTTGGAGAAGCGGGTGGGACACCACCCTCGCATTCACTGATCGCCTCATATTTCCCACCGGAACAGCGATCAACCGCACTCAGCTTACATGCGACGGGGACCCATTTCGGAATACTTATCGGTATGCTAGGCGGCGCAGTCATTGCCGAAGCCTACGGTTGGCGCATGGCGTTTATCGTATTCGGCATCCCCGGCGTATTGGTGGGTATCCTCCTCGCACTCACAGTGAAGGAGCCTCCAAAGCTTGGCCCGCCGCCTACCAGTCGCTTTGCTGACGACATGAAAACACTCATTCATCTTCCTGCGTTTGCGTTGATAGCAATGGCCGGTGCTTTGACAGGGCTATCCGGCTATGGCTTGGGCGCCTGGTCGCCTAGTTTATTGATTCGCATTCACGAACTCAGTCTCGTCGAGGCCGGTTTATTGCTCGGTGGTGTTGGCACCATCGCGGGTATTATTGGAGCTATCGCCGGCGGCCTGCTGTGCGATCGACTGGTTCAACGCGACCATCGGTGGCAGCTGTGGTTACCAGCCTTGGGCGCGTTGGCTTCAGCGCCCATGATGTTAGCGTTCGTACTCTGGCCCGAAAGTCATTACTGGCAGATAGGCGACATTAAAGTGCCCGTAGCGATGCTCTTTATGTTTGCAGGAGGCATTCTGTCTTCCCTTTGGATCGGGCCAACCTATGCAGCCATTCAATCAGCGGCACCTGCCTTTCTTCGTACTCAAGCATCGGCCCTGTTCTTGTTCGCATTCAATTTAATCGGCTTGGGACTTGGGCCGCTGGTAGTAGGCTTCGCCAGCGACTTACTGCAGGCAAGTTATGGAATCTACGGGCTGAGGTACGCGATGCCACAAGCGCAAAGCATAAGGCACTGGATGAGCTAGTGCCACTCATGAATACGATGCTTACTGAACGCCAGTTGGCTTTCTATCTAAACGATATCGCACAATTTCACCAGGGATTCGAGAAGCATATCAATCGCATTTTGCCAGATACCTTAGAGCAGTGGCACTTTCAAGCGCGCTGGCCACTGATTAGGAGCGACCTCGCTGTACTCGGCATAAACACCCCGTCCGGCACTAGCGAAGTTGTCCTAGATTGGGCTAGCGTCGACTTCTTATCCGACGCAGTGCTGGCGGGTTGGCTTTATGTCATCGAAGGCTCTGCGCTCGGCGGTGCAGTTATCCACAAACACTTGTGTCAGGTCCTTGGGGCTGAAAAAACCGACCAACTCCACTTTTTTAGACCCTACGGAAGTAATCCCGTCAGCCACTGGCGTGCATTTCAAGCGCTTTTGCTTACGGTAGCCAATGCACACCCGAGCGCAGGAACTCAAATTATCGCGGCGGCAAATCAAGCGTTTGACTGGTATACTCAAGTCATTGTTAAAAGCGCACCCAGCGCTTGCGGTGACTGCTGAGTCAAGAAACGTCTGTGTGCCACTGAATCAGATCGCCGAAATCGGCGCGCGCCGTGCGACACTGGTTGACTGGTGCGTCCTCTATGGGCCGGCCAAACGACAGACCAAACATCAGTTTGCGACCATCAGTAATGCCCAAAGCATCCCTCAAAGTGCCTGCATGAAAACTCAAAGCCGTTTGCGGACAACTGCCGAGCCCCTCGTTTACCAAACCCAACATAACGCTTTGGGCAAACATCCCCAGATCGCAAGCCTCTCTTTCCGCAAAGCCCGCGGGCAAATAAAAGAACGCGACATGAGGCGCATCAAAAAACGTAAAGTTACGCATAAAGGCGATGTCGCGATTCACTTTATCGTGCCGGTCAATACCGGCTGCCTCTGTCAATGCCTTCGCGGATGCGATTTGTCGCTCCCTAAATTCCCCTTCGTACGCGCCGTCAAAAGGAAAATCTAGTTCGATCTCGCCCGCCCTCATTTTATTAGGCAACACCGCGCGTAACGCCTCGAGCTGAGGGCCGCTCACAATGTGGACATACCACGGCTGCGTATTACAATTACTGGGTGCTGCAAGCGCGTTCTGAAACACTCGCTCGATGACGTTTTGATCTATCGTCTCAGGATAGAATGCTCGCGTCGCACGTCGTTTCTCAAGTACCTCATAAAACTCCATAATGACTCCTTATCGCCATCACGTTAAAACTTGTTTTAGTGTATGTCGAACGTCACCGCTTGACGAGTTGTGTCAGCCTGTCACAAAAACGCGTCCATACCGACGAACAAGATAGCGTAAATCAAAGAGTGCATCAGCTCATTAATACGTGCCATGTTTCCGACATCGTCTTAGCAAACCATCGGACGACTTAGTCGGCGCCCTACTCGAGGCTGAAGAGCGCCTTTATCGAAGGGGTTACATCTCAAAAAAGCGGCGTATTGTCGGGGCCATGCTCATGAATCTCGGCGGGAATCATTGTCGAGAAAGCTTTATCCCAAGCCATCTCTGAGAGGGGCTCGAAGCGAGGCTTAGACTCAACCGGATAACGAATAGGTTGACCCGCAAATACAGGAAGTACCTTATCTTCTCTGACCGCAATCTGCCCGTTAACGATTACAAGTTCTATTCCCGTCGATGGGAGAACGCCATTTTTATAGGTCGCATTATCGGTGAAGCGCTCCGGATCAAAAACCACGATGTCCGCTGCCATACCTTCCTGCAGCCGCCCACGCTCCTGCATAAACGTCAGACCGGCATCACCAAGATGTTTGGCCGCGTTATAGCTCAAAATAGAGATTAACTGCATCATGGGGATGTTGTGCTCACGTCCATAGCGAATCGTGATACCTCGAGCACCAGCGGTACGTGGGTGAGCGTTGCCAAGCTGGTCCAGCGGGAAGTCCCAAGGGGCTAGGTAAGGCTCGGCGGCAGCCGCATCGCTCGCCATTGTCACACCCTTTAAAGTTAACCACTTCACCGTTTCTTCTGGAGGCGTCTTGTATACGACAATGAGTTTCGTAGGATCAGATGCGACTGCAGCCTTGAAGGATTCGAGGGTATAGAACTCCCCTGTCACTGGGTCTTGAACCGTGTCCTCATAGCGCTTTCCTAAGTCGCCTATCCAGCTCTCGGGCGCCAAAAACGAGGCGTTCAACGTGGTGTACCCTGCCTCGTAGGGGTAAATTTCGCCCCAGATGTTATGACCTTGATTCTGAAGCCCAGTAATCAGTTCATGCGTAAGCCG
>NZ_CBFHWH010000058.1:8973-12669 GCF_965659035.1 Aequoribacter sp.
AGAGCGTTCGCTATGAGTTCCTGGGCTCCGTTATTCTCTGTAGTATCTGTTCCCAGTGTGTAACGAGTATGTGCCGCAGTCAGGCGGCCATATCGAGCACCCAGTTTCTGCAACTCGTAGAGCTCACGTGACGAAACACCCTCCCTCATATACCCTAAAGTACTTCCGACACCGGGGGCACCTGCTTGCAAACCACGATCAATCTCTTCAAGAATTGCGTTAGTCTGCTCTAAGCTCGGGCGCGTGACACTCCATCCATTTCTCTTACGCGTTTCCAACATGGCTAGTGGACCGGTTCGCAAGTAATCGCCTACCGATCCATCAATAACTGTCGCACGCGCAAATTCGTGACTCACCGCACAGCCGTAGTTGACTTGAGTTACACCCTCACGAGACTTGTACCAATCGTCGAGGTGGGATCCCGCACAGCCCAGCTCAAGATCCATGCTGCTGGTGAGGCCGTCACGTAACCCAAGCCTGTAACCCATGGGCGCCTGCCAGTGAAAGTGGGTATCAATAAAGCCCGGAGCAACCACTTTTCCCGCGGCATCCACAATTTCTTTTCCCTGAAGCGCCTCTTTGCTAATCGCAGAGATACGCCCATCTAGGACACCCACATTGGCGATATCGTCAAACTGTGTTTCAGGGTCGATAACCCTGCCCCCCATGATCACAATATCGTAGTCTTCCGCAAAAACACTCGATACCGTCAAGCAATTCAGTAGTAACACCGAAAGCATTAAAAATCGTTCGAACATAGCCTTACTCCTTCGTTCTGTCTTGCTCGATGCCGCGATATTGACGCTGGCCATGTCAACAGGCGCCTTCTATTCAAACCCAAATCGGAGTTGAGTCTGAATGTTCGAGATCGGATTTCATACCAATCCCCTAGAAACAGCCTACTCCCTGCTCAATGAATGTGGTCGCTAGGTATCAACATTTCAAACGGATGTGTATCAGGCACCTTGCCGTCAAACTCGACCGGTGCAACGTAGTAATTCTCAAACCAAGCTTCAAGCGTTATGGGTTCAAAGCGACTCTCAACGGAGTCAAAGCGGATCGGCTGCCCCGGATTGACCCCCTTAAGCACTCTAGAATTTTCCACGACGACTACGCCATTGACCACAACAAAAGGAATCCCGGTAGAGGGCAGAGTCCCCTGTGTATACGTCGCATTATCAGTCACAGTTGCAGGATCAAATATCGTAATATCCGCAACCTTACCCACCTGCATGCGCCCTCTTTCCTGCATACTCTTTAAGCCCATTTCACCGAGTGGGCGAGCCGAGTTGTAACTCGACATGGCAAGAACTTGCATCAAAGGAATGTTGTTTTCCCTGGCAAGGCGCAAAGCCTTCGCATAACTTCCGGCACCACGAGGATGGGTGTTGGGCAAGGCCTCATAGGGCGTATCCCAAGTCAAATCTTCGTCTGGGAGCATCGGCATACCATCAGTCACCAGGGAAACACCGGGCAGTTTGAGCCAGTCCACCACCGCCGTTTCAGACATCTTGAACACCAATACCGGCCTTACGGGATCCTGAGCGATCATCTGCGCGCGGGTCTTTTCTGTGTACCACTCGCCCGTCGCCACATCTTGAACCGTATCTTCGTAACGATTCCCGAGTGTATCCACCCACATTTCCGGGTCCAGAAAGACCGCGTTCAGAGCGGTGGAACCAGCGGCGTAGGGGTAAATTTCTCCCCACGCATTCATGCCACGCTGCCGCATTAGCACCAACAGCTCATGCACCAAGTTATAACCGGGGTTGTTAAAATGATTAGCCAAAGCAGGGGCAGCCAGTGCCGATGCGTTGGCCAGCAATTCCTGAATACCGTTAGCCTCAGTCGTATCGGTGCCGGGTGTGTATCGGAAGTGGGCGCCGACCTGCCGGCCGTAATGACCCGCCAGCCGCTGTATCTCAAATAGCTCTCGTGCCGACACGCCTTCGCGCATGTACCCCACAGTCGTACCAATACCGAGCGCACCAGCCTGCAGCCCTTGGTCTAATATTTCGAGTATCTGATTGCCCTCGTTAAAGGTAGGCCGGCGGCAACACCAACCAATACCCGCACTCCGGGAATAGGCGAGTGAGCGAGTATCTTCCGCAGCCTGGAAACCATCTAAAATTACAGAGCGGGCGAGCTCATGGGCAACGGCCTGTCCGTAATTCACTTGATTGTTCCCAGCGCGTGAGAGATACCATTGCTCAAGATGGGCGCCATGCGTGCCCACCTCCAGATCCATGACGCTGGTTCGTCCGTCGCGCAGAGCAAGCTTGTTTGACCAAGGTCGGTCATAGTGCCAATGTGTATCAATAAATCCGGGGGCGACAACATGACCGGAGGCATCAATCACGTTTTCTCCGGTAATCATATCCTGCGTAATAATCGCGATACGGCCATCACGAATGCCTACATTCGCGATCTCGTCGTAACGCGTCTCTGGATCCATAACTCGGCCGTTATTGATGACGAGATCGTAATCCTCAGCCTGACTTGTAGAGGCCATCACAGCGGCGACAACAAGTCCGAGTAGTTTTTTTATCGGTAATTCCATCTCTTGTGCCCTTTTAAAATGAGTGCTTCAGATGATCCTGAATCCTTCTTTCGACAATACCATATACTTTTCGTTATCGAAATATGATAATTTTCAGCAGGGGCGAAAGTGCTTCAATTAAGTTTATGACAACAAGGGGGGCCGCATGGCTGAATTTTACGTAAGGTACGAATACTGGTTTGCAGCCAGCCAACTGATTCTCGCTATGGTCGGCATGGGGGCCACCTTAACAGCGAGAGATTTTCATGATGTAATCCTAAAACCGTTGGCGATTTCGGTGGGCACCGCCATACAACTTATCGCTGTGCCACTCGCCGCCTTTTTGTTTTTGAGGTTACTTGGGATACACGAAGGCTTAGCTATCGGCTTCGCGTTGATTGCTGCGATCCCAGGCGGGACTGTTTCCAATATTTTTACATTTTTCGGCCGCGGCGATGCTGCTTTATCCATCAGTATTACCACCGTCACGACCGTCGCCTGCCTGGTCACCACACCACTGATTCTTTTTCTACTCATCAACCAATACCTACCGGCTGATTTCAGCATGCCCAGACTACAAATAATGAAGGAAATCGGGCTGACATTACTTTTGCCTCTTGCCGCAGGGATGTTATTTTTGAACCTCTTTCCTCGCAGCGCACCCACCTTATCCAAATGGAGTATTCGTGGATCCTTGATAGGCATTTTTGCAATTGTCGTAGGCTCTGCAATGGCAGGTAGGTTAAATCTGGCCGCGTTCGGCTTTGATAACGTCATACTCGTTGCAGCTTTTACTCTATTCCTGCTTGCTGTGGGATTTCTAATCCCCTGGCTGTTTGGTCTCTCGAGATCCGGGGCAACCGCCATTGAGCTGGAAGTTGTCGTGCGCAATATAAATCTTGGGGTTTTAATTAAGGCCTCGATTTTCCCGGCTGCCGCGGCAGAAACGGCGCAGCTCGGCAATACCGTATTGCTCACCCTCTTACTGTATGGCGCAATCATGCTGCTTTTATCTGCAGTACTTATCTTTGTCTACCGGCACACATCAGCAGCGCCACGGTAAACATCAACCTTTCCGGGGTGTTATTCAGAGCCATGTCTTATCCGCACTCGCCAACAACATTCATAGAATCTTTGCTATTGTAAAGTATTTAGAA
>NZ_CBFHWH010000059.1:0-12583 GCF_965659035.1 Aequoribacter sp.
GCCATCGTAGGTGCTGCGGCCTTGGGAATGTACCCGACAATAGAAACTGCCTGCCAAGCGATGACAGGCACTGGTCGGCGCTTTGAACCTAGTAAAACCAACGCTCAGCTTTACGATGGAATATACCAGCAGGTCTACCTGCGGCAATATCGACAACTAAAACCCTTGTTTCAGTCCCTAGTCGGCCTCTTCAACAGAGCTTAATCATCAGCCATCGTAAATAAGTCGGTGTTACCGCCCTTCGCCACGACGTTATCGGTGTAGGTGCGTTCCAGGGCAAAGCGCTGCAAATAATTGGGCCCGCCTGCTTTCGGGCCCGTTCCCGAAAGTCCCTGCCCCCCAAACGGATTTACGCCGACGACTGCCCCGACAATGTTGCGATTGACGTAAGTGTTGCCGACCCGTGTATTGGCGAATACCTGTTGCGCAAAGCCGTCAATACGGCTGTGCACCCCTAAGGTAAGGCCGTAGCCCGATTCATTGATATCTTGCAGTACTTGCTCGAATTCGGAGGCTTTGTAGGAAATAACATGCAGTACGGGTCCAAACACTTCGCGTTTAAGCTGATCGAGACGGCTGATCCCAAACACATGGGGTTCAATGTAGTACCCGGAGCGTGGAGTGTCCGTTACTGGAGACTTGGCAAGTAATGTTTCGGTTTGCAAGAGCTTTTCAATATGACGGCGTATTTGCCGCGCCGCCTCTTCATCAATCAACGGCCCCATATCGGACTCGGGATGCCAGGGATGACCCACCCGCCATTCGGCTAGCGCGCCCCGTAACATAGTAATGATTCCGTCAGCCACATCCTCTTGTAGGTACAGGACTCGCAAGGCAGAACAGCGCTGCCCAGCGCTCTGAAACGCAGATACCATCACATCATCGACTACTTGTTCTGGCAGCGCGGTGGCATCGACAATCATACAGTTGATACCGCCTGTCTCGGCGATAAACGGCACAATAGGACCATTCTTTGCCGCCAGCGCACGATTAATTCCCTGCGCGGTTTCGGTGCTGCCGGTAAAGGCAACACCGGCTATTCTTGGGTCCTTAACCAATGCTTTTCCGACCACGGCGCCGTCACCCGGCACTAACTGAAGTACCTCATTGGGAATTCCACACTCGTGCAATAAGGTAACGGCTTTGTGAGCGATCAGAGGCGTCTGCTCTGCAGGCTTCGCTAACACGGTATTACCAGCAACCAGTGCGGCCGCCACCTGCCCGATGAAAATAGCAAGCGGAAAATTCCAGGGGCTAATACAAACCCAAGCCCCGCGGCCCTGCCAAACTAGGCGATTTGTCTCTCCTGTGGGCCCGGGTAAGACAAGGGGCTGACTGAATAGGCGCCGGCCCTGCTGCGCATAGTAACGACAAAAATCAACGGCTTCGCGAACCTCAGAGACCGCATCATCAAGCGTTCTGCCCGCCTCCAGACTGATCAACGCGGCCCAGTCGAATAACTGTGTTTCAAGTTTCTCGGCAGCCGCTTCAAGAGCTTGCGACCTTGTGTCAACGCTGACTCGCATCCAAGTTGGCCACGCGGCCACCGCGCGGGCGATCGCAAGATCGACGTCGTCAATAGTTGCCTCAACAACGCGTCCCACCTCCAGTGTTTGCTCTGCGGGGCTCACTATCGGTGTACTCGTGATATTGTCGTGTACTGCATGCACCCGAGTTGTTGGCATGGCAGTGACAGGATGTGTTCTTACTCGATCGATCGCCTGCTCAAATTCTGGATAGTGACTCGCATCTTGCGGATCAAGACCGCTGGCATTCGCCCAGCAGTGAGTCTCGTTCGCGTATAAAGCCCTGGGTACCGGCAGTTTTTTGTGACGATAAACAGATTGCATCTGCGTCATGACGACAGGATCTTGTACCAAGTCTGCAGGCGGAACCTGAGCATTAAGAAAACGGTTGACGAAGGACGAGTTCGCACCATTTTCAAGCAATCTGCGAACCAGATATGGGAGTAAATCTCGATGTTGACCCACTGGAGCATAAACGCGAACCGGCACGTCAGGCCGCTGCGCACCAAGAGTCTCGTAGAGCAAATGCCCCATGCCGTGTAAGCGCTGAAACTCGAATGCTTGCGCAGGCTTAGCACACGCCAGTATAAGAGCAATGGTATGCGCATTGTGCGTTGCGAACTGGGGATACAACAACTCAGGGTAACTCAGCAAAGATTCAGCACACACCTGGTAAGACAAATCGGTATGGCATTTGCGAGTAAACACGGGGTAATCGGTAAGGCCGAGTTCCTGCGAGTGTTTGATTTCACGATCCCAGTAGGCTCCCTTAACCAGTCGCACAGGAATTGTCCGACCCGTCTGTTGCGCCAACTCGGCTAGCCAGTGCGTCACGCTCACGGCACGCTTTTGGTAGGCTTGCAATACAAAGCCCAGACCGTTCCATCCACGCAACCTTGGCTCTTTGGCCAAACGCGCAAATAAACGCATCGACAGTTGTAACCGCTCCGATTCTTCGGCATCGATGCTCAAGCCTATGCCGCCTAACTTAGCAAACTCCGCCAATGACAACAGCTTCGGGTAGAGCTCGCCCATTACGCGCGCTGATTGTCGCTCTTCGTAGCGCGGATGCAAGGCCGAAATCTTAACAGAAATACTGTCACTCTCGATGGCACCAAGACCGCTGCGCTTTTCGACAATCGCCGCGATCGCGTCTCGATAGGATTGAAAATAACGTTCTGCGTCTTCGGCTGTCCGCGCGCCTTCACCCAACATATCAAACGAAAATCGGCCGCCGTTTTTAAACGCTTTATGAGTGCGACTGAGTGCCTCTTTTATCGTGCGACCCAAAACAAATTGCCCGCCCATAATCTTCATAGCTTGCAACACTGCTGCTCGAATCACGGGTTCACCCAGCCGGGCTCCCAGCCGTCGCATCCAATCGCCAGTATCTTTGGTCATTGATTTGTCGAGCGATACAATTGAGCCCGTCAACATCAAGCCCCACACTGAAGCATTTACAAAAGCGGACTCCGAGCGCCCTTTGTGTGAACTCCAATCGCCCGAACTTAATTTCTCGGCAATCAAACGATCAGCGGTTTCCTCATCAGGCACGCGCAGTAGCGCTTCCGCTAGGCACATAAGTGCAATGCCTTCTTTGTTTGATAGACCAAACTCCTGCAAAAAGGCATCGAGAGTGCCCGCCTTGTGACTTTGCGATCGACAGGCTTCAACCATCGCGATCGCCGATGCCACAATCGTCTGACGTTGCTCCTCGCTCAAAGCCGAGGTCTGCAGCAGATGCTCGACACACGTATGCTCGTCTGGAGCGATCGGGTACCCCGGTACACCTTCAAAAGCAACAACAGTATTTGACATAGTCATTTCCTCAAGAACTTTTGCGCATGATGACAAGCTTTCGACAGAGTTATTCGCTATTATTGACCCGCTTTTTAATATTTAACTCTGCGCCTATGACTGACAAAAAGAAAACGCTGGACCGAATAGACCGTAAGCTACTCGAAATCCTGCAAAAAAATGGACGCATCTCGAATGTCGAACTTGCTGAGAAGGTTGCTCTGTCGCCTACGCCGTGTTTAGAGCGTGTCCGACGTTTAGAACGAGAGGGCTACATCAAGAGTTACGTTGCACTGGCCGACGGGAATAAGCTCAAAGCCAATACGCTCGCCTTTATACAAGTCTTACTGACGAACACTAGCACCGCCAATTTAAAAGCCTTTAACGAACTCATGAAGGGCATAACGGAGGTCGAGTCATGCCACATGGTGGCCGGCGGGTTCGATTACCTTTTAAAAATACGCTGTACTGATATGCAGCACTACCAGCGCTTCTTGGGTGAAAAGCTCGCGACGATACCCCTCGTTAGTCAGACTCATACTTATGTGGTCATTGAAGAAGTCAAAGCCGAAACCGCAATCCCCGTGCGAGCCGACATCCAGTGAACATTCGACGGTATGGCCCGTGGTTGTGCTTTTTGGTGGTATTTTACGGTGCATGGACGGCGTATTTCGTGGCTTTTGAGACATGGCACTTACTCGGCGAGCACTGGCCAATCGCCCTCAGCATGGCGCTAGGAAGTTATTTTGCGGGCTCAACCCCGATGGGAGGCGGCACCGTTGGCTTTCCCGTTCTGGTATTTGGTTTCGACTATCCTACGCACGTAGGCCGCGACTTCAGCTTGGCTGTTCAATCAATCGGGATGACCAGTGCGAGTTTGCTGATATGGTGTCGCAAACAAGCGCTAGCACGCACGGTTCTCACAGGTAGCATTATCGGCGTCACGCTCGGCTTGCCTATCGGCTTATTCGCAATTTCACCCTGGGTTTCGGAGTTTGCGGTCAAAGCCTTATTTTCCGTTCTTTGGGCCAGCTTTGGCATCTATCACCTACGCTACGGCCGCGAGCTGCGGCAACAAAAGGGATTTATATCTCATCATCAAAGCACCGACTTGCGAGTCGGGCTTCTGCTAGGACTGATCGGAGGGCTAACAACCGTCGCGTTTACCGGTGTTGGTATCGACATGTTAGTCTACAGCACGCTTATACTGATGTATCGAGCGAATATTGCGATCGCCATTCCCACGTCGGTTGTTATTATGGCTTACGCATCCGTTTATGGCAGTGTCTTACAAACGCTAACCGGCGCTTGGTCACCTGGGGTAATAGAGCAATGGCTGACAGCAGCCCCCGTGGTAGCTTTGGGTGCGCCGCTTGGGGTACTCGTCGTCTCGCGACTTGCGCCCAGAACAAATATCGCCATTGTATCCGTGCTGTGCCTAGCACAGTTTGCGTGGTTTTTACTGATTGAGCGACAGCATTTAAGCCCTCTTAGTGTCCTACTACTGATCGTGTTAGCCGCGACAACTTGGGGCTTATTAATAAAATTAAAAGATGTCTCGAGCTAGTTGACTCCGGTCGCCCTATCACCCTCGCCTTAACAGGGTATCGAGCACTTGGCGAATTTCTATCAAAATAGCGGGATCATCGATGGTGGCAGGTACCGTTACGCTCTCACCATTTGCCATTTTACGAATGGTTGCGCGCAAGATTTTACCCGACCGAGTTTTTGGCAATCGCTCGACCACAGCCGCGAGTTTAAACGCGGCCACGGGACCGATACGATCACGAACACTCTGCACCAATTCGGTCACGATCTCGGCGTGATCTCGGGTTACGCCAGCGCTCAGCACGACCAGTCCCATCGGTATTTCACCTTTCATCGCATCAGCGATACCTAACACGGCACACTCGGCAACGTCGGGGTGATCTGCGAGCACCTCCTCCATTCCGCCAGTCGACAGGCGGTGTCCCGCGACATTAATAATGTCGTCGGTGCGAGACAGAATAAATGCATAGCCATCGTCGTCGATAATGCCCGCGTCACCGGTATTGTAATAACCCGGGAAAGCGGCCAAATAGCTCTCGATGAAACGGTCAGGGGCATTCCACAAGGTAGGAAACGCACCCGGCGGCAGCGGCAACTTCACCGCCAACGAACCGAGCTCTCCGGGTGGCAAAGGGTTTCCTGCCTCGTCTAGCACGCACAAATTCCAGCCTGGTGTCGGTTTCGTTGGCGAACCATCCTTGACCGGCAGTTCTTGTATGCCTAAGCAATTGGCACAAATCGCCCAGCCGGTCTCAGTCTGCCACCAATGGTCAACCACCGGCACACCCAATTTTTGCTGCGCCCAGTGCAAAGTATCTGGATCGGTTCTCTCACCCGCCAAAAATAGGGCACTTAGCGAATCGGTCGCGTAATTTAGCAGCAATTCACCTTTGGGATCTTCTTTTTTAATCGCTCGGAATGCGGTGGGTGCAGTGAACAAAACCTTAACATTATACTGCTCGATCACACGCCAAAACGCGCCCGCATCCGGAGTACCCACGGGTTTACCCTCGTACATCAAAGTCGTCGCACCCGCCAATAATGGTGCGTAAACGATGTACGAATGCCCGACGACCCAACCTACGTCACTCGCCGCCCAAAACACCTCATCTTCGCCAACATCATAAATATGCTGCATGCTCCAGCGTAAGGCGACTGCATGCCCACCGTTGTCCCGAACCACACCCTTGGGCTGTCCTGTGGTCCCGCTGGTATAAAGAATATACAGAGGGTCCGTGGCCGCAACGCTCACACAATCAGCCATAGACGCCTTTGGCACCTCGACACTCCAGTCGTAATCGCGCCCTTGGCGTAGGGGCGCTTGCCACGCATCTCGCTGCACCATAAGTACCTTGGGAACATCGTGCGCGCTGAGGCCAAGCGCCTCTTCAAGCAGAGGCTGATAGTGTACGACCCGACTGGGCTCTAGTCCGCATGAGGCGGCAATCACCAACCTCGGCGCTGCATCATCAATGCGTTTGGCCAGCTCATTCGCAGCAAACCCACCAAACACCACGGAATGAATGGCGCCAATACGCGCGCAGGCCAACATAGCAACAACCGCTTCGGCAATCATAGGCATGTAGATCAGGACTCTATCACCTTTACTCACGCCAAGATGTTGAATTGCGCCGGCGCAACGAGCGGTAAGCTCAGTCAGTTCTGAATAAGAATAACGGCGCTGCTCACCCGTCATAGCACTGTCGTAGATCAGGGCGGTAGCCTCCCCGCGACCGGCCCGTACGTGTCGATCGAGCGCGTTAAAGCAGGTGTTTAACTCACCATCGCTAAACCAACGATAAACAGGTGCCTGACTCTCATCTAATATCGTCGTCGGCTTCCGCGACCATGATATGCCTGTTGCTGCCTCACCCCAAAACCCGTTGGGGTCATCTAAGCTCTTTTGGTACACCGCGTCGAAGATGCTGCTCATTTAGGGCCTCTGTCGTTACCATCAATCGTTCATCGTCCCACACTATAGCTTTTGACAGTGAGCCACAGCAATCGACCATAGTCGACTGTCGAAGTTGTTTGAAATCAATAATCCGCAACATATTGACGACGGCTAAAGAAGGGAGTATCTTTGAATTGTTACAGCTTGATGACACTTACATGAAAATTAAGTGACAAAGCTGTGAAACTGTCGAGATGACAGATAACTTCAACAGGAGTACTAGACATGTTAAAAAAAGTAGCATTATTGGGCTTAACCTCAGCACTTGCGTTAATTGCAGTGCCTTCAATGGCTGACGAGGCCAAGCAAAACTGCATCTTGAAAGGTGTAGTCAACAAAGCCAAGGCAGAACAACGCGGCCTAGACGTATACGTCGATTTCAAATCTGCCAAACCCGCTTCGCGGCAAGCTTCGTGCGATCTATCGCGTGGCCAACCGCTAATAATCAAAGAAGCGCAAGCCGAAAAACTTCAAGATCTACCGCACGGAACACGCGTTGCGTACCAATATACCGTGATGGCAGACAACACCGCAGCTTGGCAATTACTAACGCCTAGCCTGTAGCTTACCATCATTTCGAAAAACCGGCTTTAGGCCGGTTTTTTTCGTTCGATAACACTGGAAATTTCCCGCAGGGTCACTATTATTAAGAATGTGCTAAGAAAGCACGCATTCATGAATTTTTAGGAGTACAACGATGCAAGGAAAACCGGTTTACACTCACGCAAATGCCCAGGTGGAATCGCTGGTCAGCACGCATAAGGTGCTTCGCAATACGTATTTATTACTCGCAATGACTCTCGTTGTGAGCGCCGTATCCGCGGGCATATCCATGGCGATTGGCTTGGGTCAGGGCGCCGCATTGATATTAATGTTGGTAGGATTTGGTCTGCTTTTCGTGGTCAACAAAATGGCGGATACCAGCAAAGGCCTTGTCGCGATCTTTGCTTTCACTGCGGTTATGGGCGCTTCAATTGGCCCCATGTTGACAGCCTATCTGTCGCTACCCAATGGCTCTGCCTTGGTCATGCAAGCGCTTGGCGGAACAGCGTTGGTCTTTTTCGGCCTTTCAGCTTATGCCTTGACCACGCGCAAGGACTTCTCGTTCATGGGCGGTTTCTTGATGGTGGGCTTACTGGTCGCCGTAGTGGCCATGATCGCTAATATCTTCCTCGCTATCCCCGCACTGTCACTGACGGTTTCTGCGGCGGTGATCATGATCATGTCAGGCATGATCTTGTTTGATACCAGCCGAATCATTAACGGGGGCGAAACTAACTACATCAGAGCAACAGTTTCGCTGTATTTGAACATCTACAACTTGTTCATTCATATGCTGCACCTGCTCACCGCCTTGACAGGTAGCGACGACTAAATCCAAGCGCCTTCGGGCGCTTTTTTATGACCCACGCTATTCTTATTGCCTCGCACCCCGGCTCTACCACGTACCAGCATGCAGAAGCCTTTTGTGCTGCGCTAGCACAACGAGCAGAGATCCGTGTTATATACTTTGTGGGCGAAGCTGTGGAGGTTACTCAACCACAACACTCAGGCATTCTTAGTCGCTGGCTCAACATTGCACGCGACCACGAGGTCCCGCTTTGGGTATGCTCAGGCAGCATGAGCGCCCTACCAAACTGTGATATACCGCCCGAGATTGAAATCGCTGGGCATGCCAGTTGGGTAGAAGCCAGTCTTAGCGCCGCCAAAATAGTCAGTTTCCCAGCATGACTGCAGACATTATTATTGTGTGCGCAGAAAGCTCTGGCGACCTGGCGCTTGAGCTCGGGTTAGTCTATGCCATGATGCAAACGTCGACGCATATTCTAGGCTTGCCACGTGGGGCCAGCCAGTCACCAAACCTCGCCTTTTTTCGCGAACTTGGTGGAGAGCTTCACGATACAGACCTCAACTCACTACTTGCGCTCTATCCAACCGCGCAAATCATGAGGCTGTAGCTATGGAGCAGCTCATCGTAATCCAACAAGCTGCCCTCGCTTCTTTTTTGGCGAGCACAGCGCCCAGCCGGAGCGTGTTGTTACTGCTTTGCGCGCCCAGTGATCTCGATGTCAATCAACTCAAGAGTCTTACCGAGCACTCAAGCGCCGCTTATTGGCTGTGCCCTAAGACTCAAGCCCTTCCGTTTGGACAACATGCAGATTACGACAAATGGGCCGAGCTTAGCGTACAATACGCTCGATCTTTCTTTTGGCCCACCTAAGCTAGGAACGTAACTTGCTCCCAAACGATTTTCAGCCCGCACGTTATCAAGACCTTCTCAATGAAAAAACGCGCCGGTGCACTGAGCTATTTGCGCCGTTCACAGAGCTAAAGCCCGCGGTGCATGACTCGCCGCTAGACGCCTTCAGAATGCGTGCAGAATTTCGAATTTGGCATGACGGCGACGACCTGTTCTACGCCATGTTCGATAAAGACAACCCCAAAGAGCCCCTGCGTATCGACAGCTACCCATTTGGAAGCACGACCATTCAAAGGCTTATGCCGGCCCTCAGAAACGCTGTAATCGGTGTCCCGCTACTACGCGAGCGTTTGTTTCAAGTTGAGTTTTTAACCAGCACTACTGATGAAGCTCTTATCACACTGATTTACCACAAAACCCTCTCGGACGATTGGGAAAGTAGAGCGCGCGAATTGGCTCAGAGCTTGGGTTGTCGCATCATTGGTCGCAGTCGTCGGCAAAAAGTGGTTCTCGACAACAGCAGCATTGGCGAAACTCTTTGCATTAACGACACGAGGTATCATTACCGCTACTACGAGCAAGGGTTTACCCAGCCCAATGCGGCAATCAATATCAAAATGATTGAATGGGTATGCCGTTACCTTGGAGACACCGCACGCGACCTAATCGAGCTGTATTGCGGATTGGGTAACTTCACTCTGCCGTTAAGCCAAAAGTTTCGTCGAGTACTGGCAACTGAAGTTGCAAAATCTTCTGTACACGCCGCACATGAGAACATCGCACTCAATAACATTGAGAATATCGCTATAGCACGCCTAAATGCCGCTGAAACCGCGCAGGCACTGCGTGGCGAACGCGCATTTAAGCGACTCGCAGCACTGCCACATGCGCTTGGAGAATACGATTTCGCGGCCATTTTGGTGGACCCGCCAAGGGCCGGGTTGGACGAGGACTCGCTGCGTTTAGCACAAAGCATAGACACTATCGCCTACATTTCGTGCAATCCCGAAACCTTGGCACGTGACCTTGAACCACTCACCCAAACACACACAATTGATGCATGGGCGGTGTTCGATCAGTTTCCTTACACGCACCACACCGAATGCGGCGTTATTTTATCTAAGCGCCCATAGCTCACGGAGCCAATGATCTAAACGGTATTCGGTTTGCGGTTCGGACTCTGTCGTAAACAATAGTACGCGATAGCCGTTTCGCTCGAAGACGGATTGGCTATCGAGCAGCCTTTTCCACTGAGTCGAGCCCATGGTGTGAGGCTGGAATAAGATCACAGCCCGCTCATCGGGTAAATAAATGTCAGCGACCGCACCCTCGTGCAGTTGACATGCAATAGCGAAGTGAATTCTCCGCAAATACAACCAGTTAGCACACCTTGCTTGCAGGGCACTCGAACATTCACGCCCATCAATAGCTGTCCAATGGCCAGACCCAGTCAACTCAAACAGGTCACTTTTGGGCAGAGGTTCTGTTTCTAAAGGCCGCTTAACCGCGTGAATTAGCGCCTGCAACTGACCGTTGTGTTCTGCTGCACTGGGCCAGTAAACCACCCCGCTCTTCAACCAACCTAGATCAGCCACTTCCCCACCATTGCTAGCACCGAGGGCCGTAACAACCGTACCGAGAGGTGTGTCTTTAAGCCAACCTATCTCGACCAACATGCGCTCTATGTAGACCGGATGCGGCAAACCCTCGCGTTCGGCCCACTCGGCCGCGCTGTGTCTTTGCTGTGCTTCGATCGCTACCAATAGAGGATGAGTCGCTACCTTTTGCGGCCATACGATATAGCGCCCAAAGCGTTTCGAGTTGCGGTAGGTCCCGCCCTCGAACTCACCTTTCTGCGTTAAGACCCATTCATCGTCAACGCGCTTGATCCACTCGTAATCGCGCAAGACCGCGAATAGCTGCTGGATCGGGATGTCTAATTGCCGGGCTAGCGCACTGGTCGACAGCTTATCTGGAGCCTCAGACATAGACTAATCAATGCACGACGCATAGCGTTGTGCTAAAGCTTGGTACAAGCGATCCGCAAAATCTTCTGCGCCAGTATCCATGTCAGCGACTAATTCAACCAAATGCTCGTTGTCCTCTCGTCCCGCCCACTGCTTGATGTAGGTGCCTTCTTTATAACCGTTGTCTTGGCGGAAAAAGTTCAAGACATTTTTGCCCACATACGCGCGATAAAGCGCATCGAAATCTAATTTCGCCGCGGTCAGCAAATTCCAAAACAAGGTGACTGAAAAGCCGCCCGTCTGCAGACAATGCTGGGCCAAACTCTCGGTCGCAGTGCGAATATCCATGTCTACCGGATCATGCGTCGAAATTGCCTCGACGATCTGACTGGCCATCATTTCAAAGTCTTTGGCGGTATCGAACATAGCGGACAAACCAAAGTGCCAAATGTCGATGACCTCGAGTTGCACTTGGTCCATATCGCACTCTTGATGTTTCCACCATTTATAGCCCACGTGATCCATTAACTCGGCACACTCAATCCAAACCGCCCGATACCATTCGTAATTCTGACTGACCCAATCGGGATGGACTTTCTGATTCATTTGATCCTGCAATTTCAGCATGGTCAAAATAGCTGGTGTCATAGTTTACTATTCCTGAAAATACGTGCGACGAAGCATGCGCAAGGGCTGGCTAAAAAGCAAGTTAGCTGGGCTCTACCGTTAAAAATCGCTGCGTATTACCGCACAAAATCTGATCAAAATCGGCGTCGGTCATGCCCTGCGCCTTTAACTGCGGAATGATGCGCTCAAAAATATGCGTCATATTCCAATGCGGCAAAATTTCGGACGTCGAAACACCCGGCGGAATACCGGGAGGGCCACCCTGCCAGCAGTTAACATAATCGTGTGACATCAGCAGAGAGTCGCGATAACCAGCATCGACCAAGGCCTTGAAGTTGCGAATACGAATCTCATCAGGCACCTCGATATCCAAACCGAAACGGTCGAAACCAACAAAAACGCCTTTTTCAGCGAGCGATTTTTGATACTCGATATCCTCGGTACCATCGGAATGGCCCACCACAAAGTTATGCGGACAGACGCCCGCGCCGGTCACCAAGTCCACTTGCTCATGCCCACAATGGCAGCTTTCAGTGTGCGACAGCACGGGCACACCCGCGATTGCAGCAGCTTTACTGGCGGCGCGAATAATTTTACGTTCGTACTCAGACATGGTCGGCTCGCCGCTGGCAATTTTGACAATACCGGGCCGAATACCCGTTTCGCCCACGCCATCATGAAGCTCTTTAACGAAAATTTCGGTAATGGCCTCTTCCTCCAACAACCGGAACGTAGCGGGTTGCCCCGCCGCTTCGTAATACACCCCGGCAGCGCAAATCAATTGAATACCCGTGCGGGTTGCAATCTCGGCGTAGAAATCCACGTCGCGACCGATGTCGGACGGGCATGGGTCAATAACCGTTTGCACACCATAATCTTTGAGCTGCTCGAAAGCGGCACATACCCGCACAAGCGCTTCGTCACGTTTAAACTTTGGCTGTCTTGAGTCTAAAAACCAACCAGG
>NZ_CBFHWH010000060.1:0-12428 GCF_965659035.1 Aequoribacter sp.
CGTCCTGCATTTCGGTGAGCGAGAACTTTTCGCGTTCGTCGGGCATAGACCAGCCCATACGCCCCAGGTAATTGAGCAAAGCCTCGGGCAAATACCCCATGCGCTCGTAGTACAAAATACTGGTTGGGTTCTTGCGTTTACTCAACTTCGACTTATCGGGGTTACGCAGCAGGGGTAAATGGCACAGGACCGGCATTTCCCAGCCAAAATACTGGTACAACAACTGATGTTTAGGTGCCGAATTCAACCACTCCTCGCCGCGCAAAACATGGGTAATACCCATCAAATGGTCATCGACAACATTCGCTAAGTGGTACGTAGGTAAACCGTCAGACTTCATCAAGATTTGAGCGTCCACCATGCTCCAATCCAAGGAGACCGTGCCACGCAGCAGATCTTGCACTTCGCAGCTGCCCTCTTCCTCAGGGACCACCATACGAATAACCGAGGGCATCCCCGCAGCTTCACGACGCGCGACTTCGGCCTCGTCTAACTTTAAATCAGACGGTTTGAGTGCCGTGCTTAAGCCAGATTCACGGCGTTGCTGACGCAGCTCTTCAAGCTCTTCGGGCGTGCGATAGCATCGAAAGGCTTTTCCGCTTTGGAGCAATTGGTCCGCGTATTTCACATACAACTCCGACCGTTCACTTTGACGGTACGGCCCGCAATCACCCCCAACATCTGGACCTTCATCCCAGTCCAAACCCAGCCAGCGTAAGCTGTCTAAAATAGCTTGTTCTGATTCGCGGGTGCTGCGCACTTGGTCAGTATCTTCAATGCGCAAAATAAATTGCCCGCCATGTTGGCGAGCAAAACACAAATTAAAGAGTGCGATATAAGCTGTGCCTACGTGAGGATCCCCAGTAGGCGATGGAGCAATGCGAGTGCGCACAGTAGTCATAGTACGGCCTTAAAAAATCAAAGGCCGCATTATACTGACCTATGCCCCCATGCGCACGGGCTTATCGATAAGCGGGCGGCAATTCAGACTTTAAATCAAGGTAGCGGTCGCGCAGCTTGGTCTGACGATTACTCAGGTCCATAACCTCGCCTCGGATAAACACATGGCTAGGGTAGGTATCAAGCTCTAGTGGATCACCATCCCACACGACCAAGTCAGCAATAGCGCCAGCTTGTAACTGCCCCACATCCGCGTCAAAACCAAGCAAGCCGGCGGCCGATCGCGATAACGCGCGGATTGCCTGTTCCCACTGCAAACCATGCGCCACAGCTAAACCAGCAACTTGCCGCATATTTCGGGCATTATGCGTCGTCGCATTTTCGCCACTGAACGCGATTTCAACCCCGGCTCGACTCAAGATTGCCGCGCTATCGAGGCGAGCACCTAAGTGATCAAAGCTGACGGGTAAGTTATTTTCGCCGTTTAAAATGACACCAATATTTGCCTGCGCCAGTTGCGCCCCCAATTTCCAGGCCTCAGCGCCGCCAATAATGACCATACGAATACCAAATTGCTGCTGAATTTTCAGCGCTTGCGCAATGTCCGCGACCCGATCTGCATGAACGAGCAAAGGTAATTTACGACTTTCAACCAATGCGAATTGCTGCACATCCTCAACAGAGAACGGTGCGCCCTCCAGTGCCTCGGGCAAGGCATACCGTTTAGTTACCGTACCGGACTCATTGTAGAGCTTTCCAGCCTCAAGAGCCGCCCGCAACCCCGCGACTGCAGCCGCACGCGAACCGCCTGCAGCGTCTTTGCCGCGATCACCAAGGTAGGCCACCACCGCCGCCGAGCGCACGCGAATAGACTCTAGTTGTCCACTCAAATCTGCCAGAGCAGCGGTACCCGCAAAGATGCGGTCATAGCCGCCTTCATCACCGTCGTTGCTCAAAGAGGGCATTATCAAGGCCGAGGTAAGACCCTCCGTACGCGCTACGGGAATCAGTGTCGATGCCGCGTTAAAGGCATCGGCTACTTCAAATGCTGCGGTTAACTGCGCGTGTTTCGTGCGAGTATCGACGCTGTCACCGACCGCCCCCACCTCTTCTAGCCCCAGATTACCCGAGGCTGCCACAAACCCTGAGGTGACCCAACGACCCTCGGCATCAATAAGATCCATCTCATCTGTGACGGGAATGTTTTCGCCTATCGCTTGAATCGTACCTTGATCAACGATAATCGTGACGCCTTCTTCAATGGCTCCCTGTGAATTAACGATATTTGCACCGGTAATAGCCGTGGGTGCAGCCAAGCAGAATGGTGCTGCTAAGGCTGTTACCAAACCGAGACCCCACATTGTTTTGATCTTCATTGACCACCTCCAATCACGCCATTTCCCAAACCAAAATCCATCATGGGCTGTTTAGAGACATCAGCACGGTCAAATACCACGGCTCCGTCGATGTATACCTGTTGTGCCAGAGCATAAACACTGAATGGATCATTGTTCCAAACCACAAGGTCTGCCATTTTTCCTGGCTCTAAGCTACCGGTCATAGCGTCAATCCCCAGGGCTTTTGCCGCATTCAGGGTGATCCATTGAATGGCTGTCGACTTGGGTATGTTAATTCCAGCGCGCTTCGCCGCGCCCACAACCTTAGCTGTTTCTTGGTTGAGTCGCTGAATACCGTGAGCATCGTCACTGTGTACGACCGCACATGCGCCAGCCTCGTGCAACAGCGCTGCATTCTCTTTGATACCGTCGTAGGCTTCCATTTTAAAGCCCCACCAATCGGCCCACACGGCAGAGCAAACCCCTCGATCGGCCAGTAGGTCAGCAATTTTGTATGCTTCAACCGCGTGGTGAAAGGCCGTGACCTTGTACCCAAACTCCTTAGCCACATCTAGCATCGTTGCCATCTCATCGGCGCGGTAGCAGTGGTTATGGACCAGGATTTCACCGTCCAACACGCCTACCAAGGTTTCTTTGGCTAAATCTTGCTTGGGTAGAGGATCACCTTTTTCTTTGGCTTTCTCGATTTTGGCTTTGTAATCTAAGGCATCAATCCAAGCTGCTCGATAACCCGCAACATTGCCCATTCGGGTCGAGGGTGCTCGACCTTTATTGCCGTAAACGCGTTTGGGGTTTTCTCCACAGGCCATTTTCAAGCCATATGGCGCCCCAGGAAACTTCATGCCCGCTACCGTACGCGAGGGCACATTCTTTAAAGTCACCGTGCGCCCGCCAATAAGATTGGCCGAGCCCGGAAGAATTTGTAATGCGGTAATCCCACCCGCCAATGCGGTGACAAAACCCTGGTCCTGAGGCCAAACGCTATGCTCAATCCATACATCCGGCGTCGTCGGAGCCGTCATTTCATTGACGTCAGAATGGGCGCGAACTCCTGGCACTCCGCCAGCGCCTAGGTGCGAGTGTACATCAATAATACCGGGGGTCACCCAGGCACCCTCTAACTCGACGACCTTCGCGCCACGAGCTTTCAGGTCTTTACCAACCTTAGCAATCTTTCCATCTTTTATGAGCACATCACCGTTGTCGATTTGCTCGCCTGTACCCGTCAAAATCGTACCGCCCTTTAGCAGTACTGTCTCTGACGGAAGCGGCGCGTAAGTACTGGGGTAGGGCTCAGCCTGCGAAAGCATTGGCACAACCAATGCCAGCGCGCTGAGCCAGCGCAGTGTTATCTTCACCTTAGTTCTCCTTTATTACTGTGTTGCGTCTTCAAATGTGTGCGCGTTTCGACATGTCGGTAGAGTACGCGGTTTATGTCTTGTCTGACCAGCGGGTTTTGGCGACGATCCCAATAAACTGCGCGCGCCGCTTTGTGCGCCTGGGCAATATCAATCACTGGATCTGGGTAACTCAAATCCATACATGCGCGTTCGATGGGACCCAGCACCCAAGGGGTGTGCACGAGGGGGACGGGTAGTTCGCTCAGCTCGGGCACCCATTTTTTTATAAAGACCGCATCGGGATCGTGATCCAAACCCTGCTTAACTGGGTTATAAATTCGCAGAGTATTAATACCGGTAAGCCCTACTTGCATTTGAATCTGGGCGTAGTGAATACCTGGTTCAAAATCTAAAAACCACTGTGCCAGTTGTCGCGCAGCGAATTGCCAACGCCCCTGCATCAAGTGACACAAAGCGCTCACGATCATCGCCCTACCGCGGAAATGCAGGTATCCGGTGCGTTGCAAACAGCGAAGACAGGCGTCTAGATACGGTATTCCTGTATTCCCTATGGCCCAGGCTTGTTCATTCGCCGGGCTGTAGTCATCCTGAAATTGGTGATAACCAAAATTCATCGGTTCAAACTCAATGCGGTCTTCCGACTCGAACTTCTGAATAAAATGGCAATGCCAATGCAAACGTGAGTTTAACGCGCTCAAGGCTCTTCCCCACCCCGACCGACCGCGCTCTGCTTGAAGCCGCTGATACACTTGACGGATACTCAAATTACCCCAAGCTAAATAGGGCGACAAACGCGAGCAGTGCTTGCGACTCAGGAGCGGTTTCGACAGCGCTTTGTGGTAGATCTTACCGCGCTCGTCAAAGAAACTATCCAGCGCATGCTGCGCAGCGCCAACACCGCCAAGTTGATGCGAAGGGTCTCGTGTGCTCCACGCTTTCAATAGCGCACGATCCATCATATAGTCAGAAAGGCATCGCTGTTGGTCCGTAGCTGGCAACAACTGCGCCCACTCAGGCTCAGCCAGCGGCTGAGACATCACTCTGTGCCAATCGTGAGCCCACCCATCGCGCGAGTATCGGCCGCGCTTTACACCATTTGAGCGATACTCCTGCCATTTTACATGATGCTTCCGGCACCATGCCGAAATCGCTTTATCACGCTCATACGTCACTCTAAGACCCGTCTCTTCGTACGACAGCAAATTCGAGATCGGATGGTGTGCGTGTATGGCGGCCAGGACCTCCAGCATAGATCCTTTGAGTATATAAACTCGCTGATTTAAAGGCTCTAGGCGACTGTTCATTTCCAGCAAGCTTTGTGTAACAAAACGCCAGTGCCTCTCGCTGTAGTGCGGGTCATTAATAAGCTCGGGCTCGAATACATACAGCAGCAACGTGGGCCTACCATTCGCGGCAGCGGCCAGCGGAGCATGATCTTCAAGCCGAAGATCACGCTTAAACCATACAACTTGAAGCCCCTCGCTTGCGCTCATAAAAACCGATTACTCACTGCGACGAGATCGCCATTGTCATCGAGTTGATGCAACGCAACACGATCGTTGCGCAAAAAACTCAACAAAATACGATACGCGTCGCGATCGACCACTTCATTCCAGTCAAAATCAGCCTCCAAACCCGCCATAGGGCGCTCAAACGAGCCTAAATAAGTCCAGTAGTGAAATACATGCCAGCCCTGTGCAGTGCCCTGTGGAGCTTTTGACCCAGAGTGACTGGAATCATCCCATTCTCTTACCCATAAGGGTCGGTGATAGGGCCAAACCACCAATTGAAACTGCGCAAACAAGTCCAACAGCGCTGCATTGTAGGCCTCGGCACTTTGTTCGCCACAACACGCGCCATCACAGCGCTTGATCTGACGCCCAAAACACCGCCCTTTACCACGATCGAGCCCAACGCGCTGCAAGCATAAGCCGTGCTCGGCGGCATGATTTCGCAACCAGTTTTTAAGTTGAGTTTGATTAGCGAACAGTCCATAGCAGTATCCAAGCTGCTCGACCTGCTCTACTTTGCGAGGCTTAACGACAAAATACCCTTGGTCGTCTGCCAGCAGCTCGGCCGTCCAAAGCGCACGCTTCTTTCGTAAACGTCTGTTAAACAGGGGCTGTTCGCTTTTAACGGCCTGGCTCTCCACCAACAGAGCTGAAAGCTCATCAGCGGTAGTTTGACATTCGATTCGCGTGACACCCTGCATCAATTTTGCATGCCGTGGTTCTTTGCGTGCCGTTTGAAAATGCGAGCGAATCCTCGCCTGAAAATCGATCGTTTTGCCAACGTAGAGCAACGCGCCCTGATCGCTATAAAAGCGATATACGCCAGTGGCTTTTGGCAGGCGCTCCTGGATTTGACCATCCACCCAATAACTAGGTTGCGTCACGCGTAACGTACTCTATTTAAAGGACACGCCCTCGCGCAAGGCAACGCTCAGAATCGCGGCGTACACCCCCACATTCTGATCCAAAGAATGCCGCTCCAACTTATCAAGCGTATCGTCGGGCGTATGGTGGTAATCGAAATAGTCCCAACCGTTTTGTAACGGGGTGATAACCGGCACGCCCGCCTGCGCCAGCACCGAAATATCGGGGCCGCCCGTCGCACCCGGCTTACCCGGGATAACGCCCCAAGGCGACAGCATCGCTGTCATGCTCTTGATCAAGGGCAGAGCTTCATCAGCAACACCATGATCTAAACGCCAGATATCCCCTGCCCCAAAATCGGATTCAAAAGCCAATATGATTTTGTCCAAGTCGGCTTGGTGTTTTTGTGCGTAGGCTTTAGCACCCACCAGCCCTACTTCTTCTGCACCGAACAGTACAACACGAAGCGTACGGTCAGGACCTTCGGGCATGGCATCCATGAGGGCTTTTGCAGCAGCAACGACAACACCCACGCCAGCGCCGTCGTCTAGTGCACCCGTGCCCAAGTCCCAAGAGTCCAAGTGCGCGCCAATAATCACGACTTCATCGGGTCGTGTACGCCCCCTGATCTCGGCGACAACATTACCCGATTGCGCAGCGGGCAGATACTCGCTGGTCAGCACCAACTCTACTTCCACCGAATCGTATCGATCCAGCAAACGCCCTAGCTGATCAGCATCTGCGCCAGACACCGCCGCAGTTGGAACAACGGGTAGGTCAGAGGTTCCCGCCCGTTTCATTTGTCCGGTGTGCGCAAAGCGGTGGCCCGAAGTGCCAACACTCCGTATGAGCGCCCCTACAGCACCTAAACGATACGCTTGCTCGCCGGTCTCGCGCCGTTTGCGGACTGCAGCACCGTAGCCGGCGCCGTCTTGGGTACGTGCCATCACTTGGTCGACAAAAACGATCTTGCCCTCAGCGGCACCATCCGGCAGCGCTTGCAGCGCATCGGGCGATTCGACGCGCAAGATGGCGCCTTTTACACCCGCTTCACCAGTGCTGGCACTGCCACCGAGACCCACCAGCACCAGAGGCTGCTCGGCAGGCGCAACAATGCGACCACGCTCGATATGTCGCTCCCACAGAGGTACGTCAAAAGGCTCGACGGTAACTGAGTCAAATCCCAACTTCGTCAGTTCAGATACCGCCCAATCTCGAGCGCGCGCTTCTGCTTCAGTGCCGGCCAACCTCGGTCCCACCTCGGTCGTTAAGGACTCGACAACAGAGTACGCAATATTACTGTTTGCCGCCTCGTAGCCAATTGCGCGCGCCTGATCCACCCAGTCCTGCGATAGCGGCTCAGCAACGCTAGCGCATGTCCAAAAAGTCAAAGCCGCTATGGCTGATCGATGAAGTCGCATGCTGTTCTTTCCTTACAATTTGTGATCCGCTCAATCGCGGTCAGAATTTCTGTTTTCAGACCATTATGGGAGTATACGTAGTCATTCACCAAGCAGTTCGATACACTTGCCGCCAAGTTCGAACGGCAAGCCAGATGACGACGGAAATCTCCCTTAAAAGCCCTTACTCAGAGTCTATTCGCCTCAGTACTGCTCCTATGATGGAGTGGTCTGATCGTCATTGCCGGTACTTTTGGCGTTTAATTGCTCCACAGGCTTTGTTGTACACCGAGATGGTCACGACCGGCGCCCTGTTATTTGGTGATAAACCCTATCACTTAGATTTTCATGATAGTGAACATCCCATAGCACTACAACTCGGCGGTAATGAACCCGACGCTCTCGCTCGCTGCGCTGAGCTGGCTCAGAAATGGGGTTATGACGAGGTGAATCTTAACTGTGGCTGCCCCTCTGACCGCGTGCAATCCGGCGGATTTGGCGCCTACTTGATGGGCGAACCCAAAACAGTTAGCGCATGCGTTCAAGCCATGCAAAAAGCAACCGACTTACCCGTTACGATCAAACACCGTCTTGGCATAGATCATCAGGATTCCTACGAGGAACTACTCGAGTTCGTGCAAACGGTGGCAGAGGCTGGCTGCCGCCATTTTGTAGTACATGCGCGCAAGGCGTGGCTCAAGGGCTTATCGCCCAAGCAGAATCGCGACCTCCCGCCGTTGAACTATGAATGGGTCTATCGCTTGAAACAAACGCTGCCTGAGCTCACCATAGTCATAAACGGCGGTATCACCCAACCACAAGAGTGTATAGAACACCTACAGAATGTTGATGGCGTCATGATTGGACGAGAAGCCTATTATCACCCATGGCATTTACGCGCTATCTCCGAAGCGGTGTACGGCAAGCAAAACCTATTAAGCCAGCCAGAAATCATGACCGAAATGGTGCGATACAGCAAAGAGCAACTCGAAAAGGGTGTTAAACTCAACCACGTCACTCGACATTTGATAAACTTTTATCAGGGTTGTCGAGGTGCGAAGCAATTCCGGCGTTACCTCAGCGAACACGCACACAGACCCGGAGCCAACGAACAGATACTTGTCGACGCCCTAGCCTTAGTGGAGCAAGCGGGAGTAGACCAAAAGGAAAGCGCATGAACAAGCTAGAGCAGTTAAAAAGTATGACAACAGTGGTGGCTGATACGGGAGATATTCGCTCGATCGCCCAGTACCAGCCCCAAGATGCCACGACCAACCCGTCGCTGCTACTCAAAGCCGCTCAAGATGACCACTTTCGGCCGTTTTTAGACCAAGCGCTAGCGCAAGCCCAGCAAAACACTCGCGACTCCGATGCGCAACGTATTACCCGCGCCGCTGATGAATTTGCTGTACTAATGGGCGCTGAAATTGCCAAACTGGTACCGGGTGTTGTGTCTACCGAGGTCGATGCACGCTTGTCTTTTTCGACACCGGAAACCGTCAATAAAGCCTTGAGCTTGGTCGAAGCCTACGATCGATTGGGGCTGGGCACTGACCGCATTCTGATAAAAATTGCGGCTACGTGGGAGGGCATACAGGCAGCAAAAATACTGGAAGCTCAAGGCATACACTGCAATCTGACCTTACTGTTTGGGTTTGGGCAAGCGCAAGCGTGTGCGGATGCCGGCGTCTTTTTGATTTCACCTTTTGTTGGTCGAATACTGGATTGGTACAAACAAAATACCAACATCGAGATCATCGATCCTCTCGATGACCCTGGCGTACAATCAGTGACTCGAATTTTTAACTACTACAAAACCCATGGCTATCGCACCGTTGTCATGGGCGCCAGCTTTCGCAACCAGGGCCAGATTGAAGCCCTCGCGGGTTGTGATCGCTTAACGATTAGCCCAGATCTTCTGGCGTCATTGCAAGATGATTCAGGCGCACTGACACGAAAGCTCGATGCCGCTGGCGCCGCATCCGACACACCGAAACAAGCACCGTTTGAGGCGAGCTTTCGCTACGACTTGAACGCCGATGCCATGGCGACCGACAAACTATCGGACGGCATTCGCCGCTTCATTGCCGACCAAGAAAAACTGGAGCAACTGATTAAGTCATGCTGATCAAAGTCTTCAAATCATTGTTTGAAAACAGCGCCGACACCAACCCGCGCACGACAGAACACACCTTAGCTCTGGTCGCGGCCGCGCTGCTTTACGAGGTCGCACGTGCTGACTTTGAACAAGACGCTGAGGAAGAAGCCACATTGACAAAGGCCCTGCAAGAGGCCTTTGGGTTAGACTCAAAAACGCTAGCTGACATCAAACAACAAGCCAGCGCGCAAGTCGATGAAGCCACGTCACTGTACGAATTTACCCGAATCATTAACGATCATGCAGACGCTAACGACAAGTACATCATTGTAAAGCTCATGTGGCAGGTCGCTCTCGCGGACGGTGAAATCAGCAGGTACGAGGAACACTTAATTCGTCGCGTGGCAGAGTTGATCTACGTTTCACATTCCGATTTTATTCGCGCGAAACATAGTACTTTGAAAGGCTAGCTCCGTAAGAGACCTACTGGACTAACTCCAAGGCGTTTAATAGGTCTTTAAAACGCGCTTCGTTTTCAGTCGATATCGACATCAGGGTGCGATGCGCATCAAGGACTTTGGCGTGCATCTGCTTCTCGTCGCTGCCCTGAACCGCAAGCTCACTGGTTTCGCCGTCGGCGCAGCACAACTCTTCATGAATGTGAAATAACTGACTGAAACCCATCGAGCGAATCAATCGGCTGATCCCCGCCTTGCAAGAATAGAGGTCAGGCTGGATGTGAAAATCGGCCTCTACCCGCAGCGCCACCTTCGCCAGCATGCCAAGCGTCGTGCTATCTAAATTCTCGGCTTCACATAAATCAACGATCAAGGTCTGAAACTCGGGATCGGCCACCATAGCTTCTAGGTAATCGTCTAAAGTTGTCGACAATGTCAGGCGAACATCACCGCAAAGTCTCAACAAATAAGCCCCAGAGTCGTTCGCCGCTAGTATTTGAGCATCAGCCATTGTTCGCCGCTCGTGTGATAAATAGTGCCGCGATATCGTCGGGGATTTCTCGCGCCTGCGCAACGCCTAGGTCTTCAAGCACTGCCTGATAATCGCCCCTACTGCTGTCAATGATGGACCTTAAATTCGACTCTTTGGCAATAAGATCCTCACCATCGATGAGCTCCAGTACACCGTCAGAGAACATTATCAGCATAAACTCTGATGGCAGCTGGACTTCATGCACACAATAGCGTGCGTGCTCCATTAACCCAACCGGAGCGCCCTCACCCACTAAGTATTCAGCGCCCAGAGGCGTTTTCAGGATCGGTTGTGGCAAATGTCCCGCCACGCTGTAGGCCAGAGTGTTCTCTTTAATGTTCAACAGGCCCACAATCATGGTGGCGTATTTACCCACCGCTAAGTCGAGCAGCTCTTTGTTGGCGTGCTCTAACATCGCACCCAGATCGAGCAAGGTGTGATCGTTCCTGCGAATAAAATCGGAGCGTTTTCGAGCAAAGAGGTTTTTTAACAACACCGTGGCAAACGCAGAAGAACTGCCATGACCGGATACATCGGCCATGAAGAAGACCACGTGATCATCCCCAACGGTAACGTATTCAACAAAATCGCCACTTAAAAATAATGATGGGTACATACTGTGACGGAATTCGTAACCATCGACGGTTAGGGGCGAATTCGGCAGCATTCGCAGCTGCACCTGTCGGCCGGCTTGCTGATCTTGTTCCAGCACCGTTACCGCGTCGCGCAGCTCGGTGTTGGTATGTTCCAGCGCCCGTTTAGAGTCACTTAATTCTTGCCGTATGCGTCGACGCTTAACGCAGCGCTCAATAGAGGCATTAAGGGCGTTGACATCGAGGATCGGCCGTACAAAAAAGTCACTCACACCAAGTCTCAGGGCCGTTAGGATTATCTGAGCCTCTGCCTCGTCTGCAAACATGATGGCGGGCACGTGGATGTCAAGATCGAGAATAGCGTCTTTAGCGGACTCCCAAGAAAACTGCGTCAAGGAGGTTTCACAGACCAGCAGATCTACCTCACTACCATAGTCAAGGGGCTCATTCACACCGAAAGGGTCTTGAATCACCCGGACGCTGTGTCCCAGTGACTGAAGCAATTCGACGGACGCTGCGGCTCGCACTGAGTCGTCGTCTATTAAAATAATGTTCGCGACAATATCGGTCATCGATTTCGCTTGCTAAAGGCTTGGTCTATGGTAGCAAAACATTACCGAGGTGCAATCTTATGTCACAAAAATGCGAATAATCACCGCTTTTCACAAGGGATTATCTTCGAAGTCTTCATCAAGCCAGTCGTCATCGAATTCTGAGAACACATCCTCAGGTTCCTTCGTCTCGCTCTCAATGCGCGCTGATCGCCGCTGCAAGTAGGCGTCTCGGAGGAAGATATAGCGATCACCCGACAACAGCGCGTCAGCATCAAGTAGCTCGGCGCGTTCGTCGACCACTCGCAAGCCGTACAGACCATTGCGCCCATGCGTAGAGTCGATGTAGGCCTCGGGTGACAGATAAATATCGCCGATAGAACCAATACCGCTACGCAGGGTTCTGGGCCCAAAAAATGGCACCATCAAATACGGCCCTCGCGGCACCCCCCAAATGGCCAGCGTCTCCCCGAGGTCGGTTTCTCTGGACTCCATTCCCATGGGTGTCGCAACGTCAAACAATCCAGCAATGCCTAGGGTTGAATTGATCGCGAAGCGTCCTCCGCTCGCAAGAAATGCATCCACCTTGCCCTGCAATAAACTGTTCACAGCAGAGTTGAACTCGCCTAGATTGGCAAAAAAATTACCGATTCCACGCTCAGCGACATCGGGAGTCACCTTGCGATAACCCTGTGCAGCAGGCCTTAAAACCCATTGATCTAATGTGTCGTTAAACACGAACACCATACGATTCACGTCCTCGAACGGGTCAGGATTGTCGTCGTCTTCAAATGGATCCATG
>NZ_CBFHWH010000061.1:0-4077 GCF_965659035.1 Aequoribacter sp.
CGTATTTCATGAGCTCTTCCTTATTCTGATTCTTGTCTGTGTCAGCACTGGTAACCCAGCCCATCAAAATTCACTCGCCGAGGCGCGTGCGTTAAATAAAGATCGCAACCGTTTGGCGCGCCGCCATGACCGCTCGACCTTGGTCATCCCACAGCGTCATAGCCTGCGATGAATAGCCGTGCTCGGCCTGCTCGGACACTGCGCGCAGCAACCACCAACCCGATGCGCTCGTTATATCATCGCTTAAGATATCCATCGACCACGTCATGCTGCTAACAGGCGCTGCTTTAGAGAATTTGATCATCGACGCCGGTGGCAGAGCATCCCCTAAGGCAATGACAGGCGTTAAGCCTTGCGGCAAGTCATCGTCATCATGGCGCAGCCACACCATCATATCGGGCTCGTGATCGGGTGTGCAAGGCGTTGCTCCCTGGGCTAGCCGCCCCTGAAAATGCTGAGTAAACCCGGGCACTCCCTTACGATTAAAAAAGTCTCGGCTGTCATCGACCGCAGGCACCTCTGGTGCCGCGATATCGAGATAGGCTTGCTCGGAGGGCCGCTCGGCGCCAAAACACAATAATGCGCGGGCCGCTATCCCGGCCTCACCCATTAAATCCACGCCAACGAATGCCGCCGACTTTCCTCGGCGCAACAGTGTCGGTGTAATCACCAGCTCACCAACCGCAGGACCAATAAAAGCAAACTGAGCTGAACGCAAAGGCGGTAAATCCTCATTTGCGCGGCAGGCAGCCTCGTAACACAAAGCCGCTGACAAACCGCCGTAGGCGGTACGGCCCTGTAACCAATCATCGGGAAGCGTGACCGAAAAGCTGTCACCGTTTTGTGACATCGCGGCCAAAAGCTGCTTAAAAGAAGTACCAGACATAGGTGTTACCGCCGTAAAAAAGCCATGAGCTTAGCGCGCCTTGCGCACAATATCACCCCCTTGGCGGGGGCTTTTATTGACTTCTTGCGACCGAGATCAGCGCTTGTCAGAAGTTCATAGCAACAGCCCGCTCACTGAATCCGCGTGATCACTGGTAACACATAATCGCCCGATAATGCCTCGGGTTTGGGTAAGTACAAACGGGTTACCACATGAAAATACGACTCGGGTATCGGCAGCCAGTTAGACACGCCCTCGGCCGGTGGGCGCGCCGACAAGGTCAGTACCAAACTGCCATCGTCGTCGTACTGTAGCCCCGGGGTGCGGTCACCAATGGAATAACGACCCAAGCTGTTCTTAGTCAATTGGGAGGTTTTCGCATCGTAGGCGGTAATCGACCAAAACGCATCGACGGGCGGCAACTCGCCCTTGGCAAACCGCATTTGATACACGCGGTCACCCTGCAAAAACTCGCCCGTTTGGTCTGTCACCGAGGCGGGGTACATGGCTTCTTCGGGTTGATTGATATAACCGCCGCGAGCAATTTCAGCGCGCAACAAATAGTCCAAACCTGGGTCGGCAATTTTATCGGATATCATCCAGCCGTTGGCGACACGCGTCGGTTTAAAGCCGCGCTGAGTTAATAACTTTGGACCCTGAACGATGGCACAACCTAAACCCAGTAATTCGCTCGCGCTGAGTTTATTGATATCAAAATTAGAATTTGGCCCCAAACCAAAGCGATCAAATTCTGCCAACAAGCCCTCAGCACTGGGCGGCACAGGCATAGACTTAAGCGCCTCGTTCAGTACAGCAAAGTACTGAATGCTTTGGTGAGGGTTAACCGCTGATGCCGAGACTGGCTCCGGCCCTCTCTGCCCGATCAATTGTATTTTCTGAGCCATTGCGCGAGCCTCGACTTCATCGGCTGTGTCTTGCGCAAGTACACGACCCAGCATCCAATTGATATCGGTAGCCAGACGCACCACCTCAATACCGGGTTCTACCACGCCACCCGTCGGCCCAACTAAGGCGTACCGGCCGGCTTCGCCCTGATTCGTTCGAGTGCCAACGTGTATAGGTTTACCGTACAAATCCATAAACGCCAGCGTGTAGTACCTGCCGCCCATTTCGGGAACCTCAAGATAAACAGGGCCCTGCGATAAATCGACCCACGCATTCATGTACAAGGTATCGACGTTCGGCGCGCGTAACTGCCCTTGGGTCTCTGGCGTTAATAAATGCGGATAAACGGCAACATCGTTCACCGCAGAAGCGACAGGCTGGCCTTCTCGCGTCCAGTGAGTCTCGTTAAATTTTTGCTTGTGTAAATCGACAATCGGAAAGCCGTACACATAGGCCTGTAATCCCACGCTTTGCGCATAAACAAACTCAATATCGGTCTGTGCAGTGCACTCCTCGATCGCAGGAAGCGGCATCGCTGCCAGTAGAGCATCAAACATCGTTACCTCTTTTTATCTTCTGCCAAGCCCAGGGGAAAGTGAAACCCTGAAATTAATGTCTCATTAGGCCGTTACATCATCGCGACTCAACGTACGAATTTCTTCCCAATCAATAATTAAGTGCCGCCGCGTAAACTGCCACCGGCCCCTGTTTTTACTCAGCCGATCTTGGTAGCGAATGTGCCAACTCAGAATCTTTTTCTCGCCATCTATCATTTGGATGTGGTCAGCAATGCAGTAAGTTTCTGCAACGATCTCAGCACCCTCGCGCCGCGCGGTGACGTTCATGACATTGTGGCGGGTGCGCAGAAAGATTTTCTCTAAGGTGTCTATTAGCTCCAAACACCCATCGATGCCCTCGTTGTAAAACCCAGGGCCATCGATTAAGCAATTTTCGGCCAATACTTGGCGCCATAGGTCCTTATCTAAACGGTCGGCGCCGCAAGCATAGATGTCGGCAAGATCACGCACGATCGCGACCGGGTTTGTGGTTGGCATGGTCATTCACCTTATTATTCTTAACAGTGTTAAGTAGTGTAACCGACCCGCCAAAAGGCTCAAGTGAAGAGCGTAGTCCGCTCAGCTTATTTCAGGCGCTAAAAAGGCTACGCTCGCACATTAGGGGAGGATGTGAACGCGAGCGCAGCAGGAGATGATCTGTATTTACTTGGCAGGCTTTGCTTTGTACTTGTTTAACACGGCAGTGCGCAGCTCGCTGAATTCTTCATCTGTGATTAAGCCTTCGCGCTTGGCGTCGCCTAAATCACGAAGTTCTTGCGCAAGGCTGCTGCGACCGGGATGCGGCACGGGGGCCATCTGGGGCATGAACATACCCTTGTTATCGCCAAGCTTGATGACTTTTACACCCTTGGGCGCGTAAGGCAGTTCTTGGGCGTCGATTAACATTTCGATATCGATGTCTTCGCCCTCGGGCATGTCATCAACGCTGCCCACCCAGCGATCTACTTCGCCATTAGGACCGCGTGTTTCAATACGAACCATTCCTTCACCAACGACCTCGCCGTCACTTAAAAAGACTTCGACTTCTTTCTCGATGGCGTCACCGCCCAAGCGCTTTACAAATACGCGGTGCTCGCCCACTTCCATGGCGTGTCCCTCAAATTGCGAGGCGCATTGGCTCACACAATCTTCTAAAGAGTCAGCGGCTGGTGCGGCAGTGGTAGTCGTCTTAGCTGCAATCACGCAACCCGGCAACGTGCCCAGTAGCGCAAGAGTAAACAGTGATTTTTTAAACATGGTCGGCTCCTTTAGAAGGCGTTTTTCAGTGACCCGCAGTGTAGCGAGACAGCAAAACAATGCCAGTATATTGCGGCAAACCGTTAACACCTTGGGTTAAATCGTTATAGACCTAATTGAGCCCGCGCATGTGCCGCAAAGCCCGATCCCGCTTGCGCAAACAGGTAAAACGCCGAGATACCGTGTTGCTCTAACTCTTCCGCTTCTTCGGGGAATCGCACGACTGCGGCCATGTGACCCTGATAACCGAGCTCTTGAAGTAAGCGTGTCACTACCATATTTTCTTGATGATTGGTCAAGGCAAGCATAACCAATTGCAGTTCAGACAGATTAATTCGGGACCAAAAATCGGGGTCGGTAGCATCGGCGGCAATCACGCGTCGGTGGTCAGCCATGTGTTTCAGTAGCTTATGGTCGTTATCGTCCACACCCAACACGCCGTAGCCGTATTCCGTCGCCAAATCCTCGTAA
>NZ_CBFHWH010000061.1:4176-10778 GCF_965659035.1 Aequoribacter sp.
GCGCCCGTCCCGATATTACCCATTCCCAACACAATGACTTTTACGCCCTGGGTATCTGGGTGCGATTGGCGCAGTTTAATCGACTCAAAGGACCGCAGCTTGGGCTGCCACCGGCGATACCAGGCGTGAGCCTTGGTGTTAAGCGGCGACGACAGAATAAAGCTCACTGCAATTGCCAAGCTAATCGCGCCACTCCACTGCGCGTCAACCCAACCGGCACTGGCCGCGACAGCCAACACGATAAGACCGAATTCGCTGTAGTTACCCAATGCCATCGAACTTAAAAACGAGACGCGTGCAGGTGCATGCAACTTGGTTAATAAGGGAAAATACAGCAGGGGCTTGAGTAGCGACAACACCCCAACCAGGACAGCAATGGCGACGATCTGAGGCTCAGGCCAGCCCGACAAACCAATGAGTAAGAAGAAGCTGACCAAGAACAAATCTTTAAACTGCATTAGGTTACGTGACAGCTCTTTCGCCTTTTGATGACCCGCTAAGCTTCCGGCAATAATCAGCGCACCCAAATCACCCTTAACGCCCACCATCTCGCACAGAGCCGCGCCACCCAAGGCCAAGGTAAGACCTGCTAGGGTAAACAATTCCCCATAGCCGCAGTAACTCAGTAAACGCAGTATGACTGGACGCAGCGGCACTAACAAAAACAGCGCCAGTGCCTCTAAGGTCGGCACCTTACCTGCCGCAAAGGCTAAAAACACCACAGCCGCCAAATCCTGCACAATCAGAATACCCACCGCCAACTTGGCGTGGCGCGATGCACTCTCACCTCGCTCTTGCAACACCTGTATCACAAACACGGTACTGGAGAAGGTCAGCGCAAACGCAATCACCGCGGTTGCGGTCCACGATAGAGTCAACAAGCCCAAGGCCACACAAGCCGCCAACAAGGCCATAAAAAACGCCTGTGTCGCCAGCATGTGCAGTAAGGTAGTGCCCCAAACTTGGGGCTTGAGCAAATCCTTAAACTCTAGCTTCAAGCCGATGGTAAACAGCAGCAAGGTGATGCCAATGTCCGAGAGCGTCTGCAAAAACTCACCCGCTTGGGCATCGAGTTCATGCAGGGCAAAGCCTGCCGCTAAATAGCCTATAAGGGCGGGCAAACCCAAAGCGCGCGCACCAATACCAAATCCAAGGGCCACCAAAATAATCAGCGGATCGAACATCGTGCTACCTACATCTGTTAAGAATGCCTACCTTATCAGAAAGTCAGTACCCCAAGGGAGAGTTAAGATAGGCCGCAAGGTGTTTTGGTTTGAGGCCCCAGTCCCGAAAGTCTGGTATTCAGCCAGCGCATGGACTCGTGATTTGTTGTGCGAACACTCAGTGCGCAGCTTTGACCGAGCGCGCTTGGCTAGGCTGTCGGCGAAAATGTTTGAGCACGAGACGCTAGGCGAGTGCGAATTTTTAAGCCGTCGCCATTAGCGCAAGGGCGCGAGCAAAATAAATGACGAGGCGGGCGCGAATAAGTAGCTTTTCAGATTTGTAGTTTTAACGATCCGCCTTCACGTCTCAGCCAATTTCTTGCGGATCGCTTCAAGGCCATCCGTGGCACGCTACGCACGCGACGTCCTGTCGCGTGACGTTCCGCGCGAAACAGGCTGCAGCCGCTCGGCTGAGTTTTGTATTCTTCCCAGAATATGTGGTACCTAACCCCAAATGGTCAAGTTATTGGATCTAGGCATACAGCCAGCGCATGGACTCGTGATTTGTTGTGCGAACACTGAGTGCGCTGCTTTGACCGAGCGCGCTTGGCTAGGCGAGTGCGAGTTCTTGAGCCGTCGCCAGTAGCGCAAGGGCGCGAGCAAAATAAATGACGAGACGGGCGCGGATAAGAATCTTCTCACAAACAAAGGCTGAACAACCCCACCCCCGCCTTGCTGAAACAAAAAAGCACGCCCGGAAGCGTGCTTTTCCGATCAAAAGCGGGCTTACTCAGCTGGCGTTACGATATCCAACAGCTCTACTTCAAAAATCAAAGTAGACGACGGACCAATTTTCGCGCCCGCACCGCGGCTGCCGTAGGCAAGGTCAGAAGGAATGTAGAAGGTAAACTTAGAACCCACGGGCATTAACTGTAAACCCTCGGTCCAACCTGCAATGACTTGGTTCAGGCCAAACTCTGCGGGCTCGCCGCGCGAGTAGCTTGAGTCAAACTCTTCGCCATTTAAGAGTGTGCCGCGATAGTGAACACGAACCACGTCAGTCGCAGCAGGCTTGGCGCCATCACCCATCGATTCCACTTTGTACTGCAAGCCCGATTCGGTGGCCATGACACCTTCTTTGGTCGCGTTTTCAGCCAAGAAGGCCTCACCTTCAGCGGCATTAGTCGCGCCGGCTTCTTCGGCTTCGTTTTCCATTTTGGCCTGCATACGTGCTTGGAAAGCAGCCATCTCAGCAGCAATTTCTTCGTCGGTCAGTTTTGACTCGGCGCCAGACAAGGCGTCTTGTACGCCAGCAGCAAAAGCGTCTGCATCGACTTCTAGAGATTCAGCAACCATACGCTCGCCCATATTGTAGGCCATACCGTAGCTAAAGCGCTGTTCGGGGGTTTCGAGTGCAGTACTGGCAGCTGGGGCATCTTCTTTAGGTTGGCAAGCGGCCAACACCACGAGGCTGCTCAGAGCCACTGACATTGCGAGTTTTTTCATGAGTTGCTTCCTTTGGTTCAATAAGTGTTGCCAAGATAAATCGGCGTTGTTTACAAGTGCGCTAGACTAACACCACACCCTAGCGCTGACCAGCCGTAGCGCGGTATTGTGCGGCAATTCGAGAGGCCAATGCTGCCCACGCGGTCTGATCAGACACCGGGAGTGCAGCCAAGTTCTGTTCGATCAAGATCCTTACGTCAACAGGCATTGCGTGCTGCGTGATATCACCTACCAAATTATCGGATGCGAAGGCGTCGTACAATATCGCCTGAACTTGTTTTTCAAGTGACAACTCAAGCGCCTGCAGGGCTTGTCGGGGTTCTTGCAAGACACCAATGCCTTTCCATCTTCGACGCAAGGCTCGCACTGGTTCAATACCTTGCTCTCGGAGTTCTGCCGTGCGTTGCAAAAGATTCGCGGCGCGCGCTTCAGATAACACCATGCCGTGTTCGGCAAGCCACAAGGCGGCAAGAGCAAAATTGACGTCGACGCCCAGCCGATCTTGGGCCTCTAGTAGCAAAGATTGAAGCGGCTCATACGCGTACACCTTTAGCGAGAACTGCCACAACGAATGTTCCTGCAACATGCCGTGTTTCCTGTTGACTAGGCGTGTATCATAGCGCTTTTTTTACTGTGCCGTTGGTCCATGATCATTCTTAAAGACATTAGTATTCGCCGCGGGCCAAAACTCCTGATCGAAAACGCCAACCTGACCATTAATCCAGGTCAGAAACTGGCGCTGATCGGAGCAAATGGCTGCGGTAAATCCAGCTTCTTTGCCATGCTGATTGGGCATCTTGCCGCTGACAAAGGCGATATTACCGGCATGGCCAACTTGCGGTTAGCGCATATGGCGCAAGAAGTGAGCGCAGTCGATTTGTCGGCGCACGACTACGTATTTGCCGGGCACGAGCAGGCCTACACAACTTACCAAGCGCTTAAGAAAGCAGAACGTGACGAAGACTACGAGCAAGTCGCCAAATTGCATCAGCGCTTGGATGAGCACGATTGGTACGTCGTCGAACGCGAGGCCAGCCGCTTACTCGAAGGTTTGGGCTTCCCGCCAGAGCAACATAACAACAAAGTGGCTGACTTTTCCGGTGGCTGGCGCATTCGGTTGAATTTGGCGCGCGCCCTGCTGACCCCTTCGGATATTTTGCTGCTAGATGAGCCCACCAACCACTTAGATTTAGACGCCACGGTTTGGCTGCAAAGCTGGCTAAATCAATACCAAGGCACGATTGTATTGATATCGCACGACCGCGATTTTATCGACGCCGTGTGCGAGCGTATCGTGCATATCGAGCATTGCGGCTTGCATGCCTACAAAGGCAACTACTCGCAATTTGAGGAGCAACGCGCCGAGCGCTTGGCTCAGCAACAAGCCATCTTTGAAAAACAAAGCAAACGCGTCGCCGAAATCGAAGCTTTCGTCGCCCGCTTTCGCTATAAAGCGACAAAAGCGAAACAGGCACAAAGCCGCCTCAAAGAACTCGAGCGCCTACCCAAGGTCGCGGCGGTACAAGCGGAGTCGCCCTTCCAGTTCCGGTTCTTAGATCCCAAAGCGGCGTCTGACCCCTTACTAAAATTAGAAAAGGCCGACATTGGCTATGGCGCTACAGCGGTGCTTAACACTGTCGAGCTGACCCTGCGTCCCGAAAGCCGCATTGGCCTAATTGGACGCAATGGCGCCGGTAAAAGTACCTTGTTAAAAGCCTTGGTGGGCGACCTTTCGCTACTGCAAGGCAAGCGCGAAACGGGCGCGCACTGTGCCATTGGTTATTTTAACCAGCACCAATTAGAAGCCCTGGATCTAAACGCCAGCCCCTTGCAGCATTTACTGCGTTTGCGTCCTGAAGTGCGCGATCAGGACGCGCTGAACTTTTTGGGTGGCTTTGACTTTAAAGGCGAAATGGCCACCGACCCCATTGCGCCCCGCAGCGGTGGCGAAAAAGCGCGGTTAGCGCTTGCGCAAATTGTGTGGCTCGCACCCAACGTCCTCATTTTGGACGAACCCACCAACCATCTCGACTTAATGATGCGAGCTGCGCTTGAATACGCACTGCAAAGCTTTGCCGGTGCGGTTGTGTTGGTCACCCACGACCGCCATCTACTGCGCAATTGCATCGATGAGCTCTACCTAGTCGATGCTGGTCGGGTGAAACTCTACGAACAAGACCTGGCGCACTACGAGCAATGGATACTAAGCGACAAGACCCAATCTAGTATCGAAGCCGACGAGCCTAAAGCTACTGTTGCGGCCAACAAAAAAGCGCAGCGCCAAGATGCGGCGGCCAGACGGGCGCGCATGCAGCCCCTGCAAAAAGCGGCGAATCAAGCAGAGGCCAGGGTCAGCAAACTCGAAGCTGGGCTTGCCAGCGTACGCGAGGCACTCGCTGATGAGAGTTTATATACCCCCGAGCGCAAGCAAGAACTGACCGATTTGGTCGCACGCGAAGGTCATTTGGTGCGCGACCTTGCCGCAGCAGAAGAGGAATGGTTCGAGGCGCAAGAGGCATTGGAAACCTTTGCCGCAGAAAGCGACTAGTCGGCCTGCGTCCACGATGCCTTTGACGTAATTAACCGTTCTTTCGCAGATCGAGAAAGCGCTTTAATTTGTGCCTCGCACTGGCAGGCTTGGCTTCTAGAATCGCAAGCCTGCTGCCAAACGATCGCCACAGGCCGTCGAACCCGAGTGTAACGCGCACCGCCCACAATCTCGCCATTATGCTGCCTGAGACGACGTTCCACGTCAGTCGTTACACCCGTATACAAGGTGCCATCAGCGCAATTTAAGATGTATACGATCCAACTGCTTTGTTTCATCTGTTACCGCCTAGGTACGGCTTTACTAACCATAGCATGATGGCGTAAATCTGAACCACGAAACCTTGAACTCGAACACTTCACCCCCATAAACGCTGTGTAGGCAAAGTCAAAAAGCTTAGAGCTTCGGAACTCACTGACCATTCCAAGCTCTAAAGTTGCTCAGGGCGCTTGTAAGCTTAAACCACAATGCTATCATCACTTTTTTAACTAAAACGAGGAAACGTCATGAGCGACATTCTACACGTAAGCGACGCTGCGTTTGACACAGCAGTTTTAAAATCATCCGTACCGGTATTGGTCGACTTTTGGGCAGCCTGGTGTGGCCCCTGCAAAATGATTGCACCCATTCTTGATGAAATCGCACCTGAGTTCGATGGCCGTTTGCAAATCGCCAAAGTAGACGTCGACGCCAACCCAGAGACTGCCCCTAAATACGGCATTCGCGGTATTCCCACGCTCATTATCTTTAAAGACGGCGCGGTAGCAGGCACCAAAGTAGGCGCATTGTCAAAAACTCAGCTGGTCGAATTTATCAACGAAACACTCGGCTAAACTGTACAAAGCCCTAAAATAGTAGACGCGCCCGCAAGGGCGTGCTACTTTTACCTCATTGAGCACACCCACAGCGCTCGTATTGCTCCACCTTAACCAATCTTACGCAAGCCGCAAGGCACGCATTGCTCGCGCAATGTGCAGTGCATAGTTCTAACAAATCAAAACGAACCCTCTATGAATCTGACAGACCTGAAGACTAAATCCACTCAAGAACTCATCGACATCGCCAAAGAAATCGGCCTAGACAACATGGCCCGATCGCGTAAACAAGACATCATCTTCGCCATTTTAAAACGACACGCAAAAAGCGGCGAAGACATCTACGGCGATGGTGTCCTCGAAATCTTGTCAGATGGTTTTGGCTTTTTACGTTCGGCCGACAGCTCCTACCTCGCCGGCCCCGACGACATTTACGTATCACCCAGCCAAATTCGCCGCTTCAACCTGCGAACAGGCGACACCATTTCCGGCAAGATTCGCCCGCCTAAAGACAGCGAACGCTATTTTGCCTTGCTTAAAGTCGATAATGTTAACTTCGACAAGCCTGAA
>NZ_CBFHWH010000061.1:10876-12242 GCF_965659035.1 Aequoribacter sp.
CGAGGAGTTTAAAGGCACGGGTAACATGGAATTGCACCTTGACCGTAAGGTTGCCGAAAAACGCGTGTACCCCGCTATCAACATCCGTCGTTCTGGCACACGCCGCGAGGAGCTGCTTACGGGCGAAGAAGAACTGCAGCGCATGTGGATTTTGCGCAAGCTTCTGCACGGCATGGAAGATCTGCCCGCGATCGAATTCTTGTTGGACAAACTCAAAGATACCAAAACCAACGACGAATTCTTTATGTCGATGAAGCGCAAGTAATACACCTCGATTGGGCGCCGTCAATGCGGCGCCCCATTCATTCTCGTAAGTCCAGCACCACGAAATCTTTATAGCACCTTCAACTCAGCCAAGCGGCTGCAGCCTGTTTCGCGCGGCGCGTCAAAGCAGCGCACTGAGTGTTCGCAAAACAAATCACGAGTCCGTGCGCTGGCTGCATGCCAAGAGTCATCCGCAAAAATGCTTTTTGACCTCCAATGATGGCTAACGCTCGGTTACTGATGCTAGTTTTGCATTAGGCTTAATCGGTCTCTTCTTCAATATTTTTAAAACGATCGTATGGTAACCCTGAAACCATGATGTACACTGATCAGTACAACTTTTTGTACAAGGAATTGGACATGCGACGCATAAATCTAGAGCAAGACATTAAGCCACTGTCGGAATTTCGAGCGGGAACATCAAACTTCATTCGCCAAGTGAATGAAACGCATCGCCCATTGCTTATCACTCAGCGCGGCAAAGGTGTCGCGGTATTACTCGACGTCTCTGAATACGAGTCAATGCGCGAGAGACTCGAAATTCTAGAAGACATCTATCTCGCGGAGAGCCAATTAAGCGCGGGCGGGGGTATCGATTTCGAGACCGCAAAATCAAAACTATTGGAGCGTCTCAGAACGTGAAAATACAGTGGTCGCCAGTTGCCCTTGATAGAGCGAGCGAATGCGCTGCCTATATTGCGGTAGACAAACCAGCGGCCGCGGAAGTCTGGATACATGAACTTTTTGACTATGTAGGCTTACTGGCATCAACACCCTATATGGGACGCGTTGTGCCGGAACTCAACAATGCGCGCTATCGCGAGATGCTATTCGGCAACTACCGCATAATCTATCGCATCAAAGACGAACACATCGAAATTCTCACCATCCGAGGCGTCAGGCAGATTTTGGCTTCAGAGAAGTTTGATGAACACTAATCCGCGCCCGCCTCGTCATTTACTTTGCTCGCGCACGCGTCCCTCCCCCTGTGTACTGGGAATCAACCGCTGAGCACTGTCGAACTGGGTACCACTGAATCTATTAAGAATGGAAAACTGAGCCAAGCGGCTGCAGCCTGTTTCACGCGACGGGACTTCGCGTT
>NZ_CBFHWH010000062.1:0-328 GCF_965659035.1 Aequoribacter sp.
CGTCGACGGGGCCATTTTCTAGGTTATCGGCGATCAACCCAGAACCAGCTAATATGGGGGTGTCTACTGGGCCCGGGCACAAAATAGAAACACCGATGTTGGCACCTTGCTCCGCCAGCTCTTGTTGCAGCGTTTCAGTAATGCCGCGCACTGCCATCTTGGTTGCTGTGTATGAGCCTAAGCCAGCACCGGAGATAAATGATGCGACTGACCCGGTGTTAACGATGTGGGCGCGCGAGCCCTGTTGAATCATTCGCGGCACAAAAGCCAACAGGCCGTTCACCACGCCCATCAAGTTGACATTGACCACCGACTGCCAGGTTTCTGC
>NZ_CBFHWH010000062.1:338-11801 GCF_965659035.1 Aequoribacter sp.
TTCTAATATGGGCTTATTGACCACCATGCCCGCGTTGTTGAAGAGTAAGTTGACGTGCCCAAACTGCTCGAATACTTCTTTCGCTAAGATCTGTAGTTGTATTGAATCACTGACGTCTACCAGCCGGCAGAACGCCTGCTCGTTAAATGCTTTAAGCTCGGGTTCGAGAGCGCTGAGTCCATTTTGATCTTTGTCGATCGCAATAACGATGTGGCCACGTTCGGCGGCAAGTAAGGCGATAGCGCGGCCAATGCCGCTCGCAGCGCCGGTGACGACGGCTGTGGGTACAGACTTGCTCATAGCTTTGCCTTTTATAATTAGTGGTGGTTCCTCACTCTAACCGCTAGTCATGTGGGGCGGCAATATTCAGTGCAAGTGTAATCGTGAGATTGTTTAGTTCAAATGCAGTGCGAAACCTCGCGCGAGTTGTGCACATTTTATCAATGGTCTTGTGTCGCGACTGAAGTCGTACTGGAGTAGGCATGCCACCGCGTAAACACATGCATTATTAGACCAAGCGCCAATGTTGCCACTAACACCACGACAGTGCCGAGTTGCTCGGCGTACCAAAGTAGCGCGGTAACTGCGATTAAACACAGCATAAAGCTCGCTGTGGCAACTGCCCGTTGTGGTCCCGTTGCCTCTGGTTCGTATTTAATAAAGTCGATATCAAATTGAGATTCAGGTTTGGATTGTGCGTGCCACTCCGGTCCTTTCCACCACAACGCCAGTTTGTTGCCCAAGCCTCGGGTAGCGCGCATCTCGACGAAGCGGTCGCGGTACACCTGCAGGTTCGCGACAAGTGGGCTCCAGTTGTGTAAATGCGAGCGCGTACCGTAGCGGCAGGGGTCGTTATCATCTTCTTCTTGGAAGGTTCCGAACAGTCGGTCCCACAGAATCAAAATGCCGCCATAGTTTTTGTCGAGGTAGGCATCATTCACTGCGTGATGCACTCGGTGGTTTGACGGCGAGCAGAAGACTCGATCAAACCATCCCAGCTTGCCCACTTGCTCGGTATGCACCCAGTATTGATACAGCAAGTTTATTAACCCAGCGACACCCACGACCTCGGGTGGAAACCCGAGTAAGGCAAGGGGTAGGTAAAAAATCCAGCCAAACATCCAGCCGGTGCTGGTTTGGCGCAGCGCCGTTGATAAGTTGTAGTCTTCGCTTTGGTGGTGCACAGCATGCGCCGCCCAAAATAAGGTAATTCGATGACCCGCGCGGTGATTCCAATAGTAGGCCAAGTCGTACAAGACAATGGCTGCGACCCAAACCCATAAGGCGTCCGCTGACAGGGGTGACACGGCCAAATACGGATAGGCCATGGCATAAATCGCAAAGCCGAGTGTTTTGACACAAAGATTTACTAGCTGGCTTAACATACCCGTGCTAATGCTGCTCATGGCATCGTAGAGCCGGTAGGTATTGTTGTTGCGCACAATTCCCACCAGCAATTCCATGCCGATCATGGCGAAGAATACGGGTACTGCAAACACAATGACTTGAGACTCGGTCATGTAGCTAGCCTAGATGTTCAATATGTGCATTTTAGTTCAATAATGTGGCTACAGTCGTGTCATAAATCAAGCCCCATTAAATTCACCAATGGACTAGGCGTCCACCTTGCCCTGAGGGGCGTAACAAGGTACAAGTTCCGTGATAACAATTGACAAGGATAAGCCATGCAAATCACCATCAATGGACAGCAGTATTCGGTCGACGTCGCACCTGATACGCCACTACTGTGGTTCATACGCGATACGCTCGGTCTAACGGGTACCAAATTCGGATGTGGTATCGCTCAGTGTGGCGCTTGCACGGTGCATTTGAATGGCGCGCCGATTCGTTCCTGTGTTACTCCAGTGGCGGCAGCTCAAGGCGCGCAAGTCACGACGATTGAGGGCTTGGCGCAAGAGGGGCAATTGCACCCTGTGCAGCAGGCTTGGTTGGATTTGCAGGTGCCTCAGTGTGGCTACTGTCAGTCAGGCCAGATCTTATCCGCGGTGGCTTTGCTCGAGACTAACCCCAACCCAAGTGATGAAGATATTAATACGGCTATGTCGGGGAATATCTGTCGCTGCGGTATGTATTCGCGCATTCGCGCAGCCATAAAACAAGCCGCTGGTGTGCAGATGTTTGATCCTGCCATGGAGGTGGCCAATGGGTAAGTGGACGCGCAGAGGGTTTATCACTGCCGGCGTTATTGGCGGCGGCGCATTAGTGGTGGGCGTTGCACTGCGCCCGGGCAATCGCAACGATATGCTTCGACCATACGTCGAGGGGCCTGATGAGGTACTGGTGAACACCTGGCTAAAAATTGACTCCGCCAATCGCGTGACGGTGATTGTTCCGCATTCGGAAATGGGTCAGGGTGCGCAAACGGTGTTGGCGCAAATGTTGGCCGATGAGTTAGATGCAAAATGGGATGACGTCAGTTTTGTTGAGGCGCCCGCGCAGGATGAATACGCCAACTATGCATTAGGTTACGGCTATTTGTTTGGCGGTATGCAGGTGCCTGAGATTTTGGTCGGTACGCTTACCGGTGTGACCCTGCAGGCATCGAAAGCTATGCACATGCAAATTACTGGCGGCAGTATGAGTATTCGTACGACCGGTGAGTTCGGCATGCGCGTGGCCGGTGCTGCTGCTCGAGAAATGTTGCTAGAGGCGGCCAGTGAGGCGTGGAATGTGCCTGTGAATCAGCTGCGAACGGACCAAGGACAAATCTTTAAAAGCGACGGCAGTATCGCCGCACCTTACTCAGAGTTTGCTGCCGCAGCCGGTGAGAAAACACCGCCGTACTCGCCAAAACTTAAAGAGGTATCGCAGTATCGTTTGATGGGTAAAAACATCCCGCGCCGCGACTTGCCCGCTAAAGTCGATGGCAGCGCGATGTTTGGCATTGACGTATCAGTGCCCGGTATGAAAGTGGCAACGATTAAGGCAGCGCCAGTGTTTGGCGCTAGGGTCGATTCGTTTGACTCAAGTTCAGCACTGACGCTTGCAGGTGTCGAGCGGGTGGTTGCATTAGATGACGCCGTGGCCGTGGTCGCCGACTCGTATTGGAATGCCAAAAAAGGGTTAGAGGCGGTTAACATCCGTTGGGCGGAGCATGAGAACAGCGGCTTGAGCCAAGCGTCGATTTTCGAGCAGTTCGAGTCGGCGATTGACGCCGCTTTGGCGTCCAATGAAGTCGAGCCCGAGATAAGCGTGGGCGACGCGCCGGCGGCACTGAATCAGGCCCGTGATGTGCTGGATGTCACCTATCGCGTACCTTACTTAGCGCACGCGTGTATGGAGCCTATGAATGCGACGGCCTCTGTCGTGGGCGACAGCTGCGAAATATGGGTGGGCAGCCAAAACCCCTTGGGGGCTAAACACGCTGTGGCAGAAGCTTTGGGCATTCCGGCTGAGAATATCATCATTCACAATTATCTGATGGGTGGCGGGTTTGGGCGTCGCTCGTTTTACGACACCATCGTGCAAGCGGCAAAAATTTCGCAGCAGGTGGGCAGCCCTGTGAAGTTGGTGTGGTCGCGCGAAGAGGACATGCAGCACGACTTTTATCGCCCAGCGTTTAGCAGCCGTTTTCAAGCACAGATTGATTCGAAGGGTCAGCCTGTGGCGTGGCGTAATCTGTTCGTGAACAAAGGCGAGCCACACGAGGCTCCACATATTCCTTACGCCATACCCAATGTCTGGATTGGTTCGGTAGAGAAGCAAATGCCTATCCCTACTGGTCCTTGGCGCAGTGTCGATCACTCGCAGCACGCCTTTTTTACCGAGTCGATGATTGACGAACTAGCGCACGCGGCCAAACAAGATCCGCTGCAGTTCCGTCGAACTTTACTGCAAGACAAACCTCGCCACCTCGCCATTATTGACCGTTTAGAAGAACTGTCTAACTGGCAGCAGGTCCTGCCCGAAGGTCATGGTCGAGGTATCGCGATACACGAATGTTTTGGATCGATTGTCGGTCAAGTGGCAGAGGTCTCTGTACAAGATGGCACATTGCGCGTGCATCGCGTCGCTTGTGTTGCGGACCCGGGTTTTGCCATGTCGCCTGATGGTTTTACGGCACAAATGGAATCGGGCATTTTATACGGCATGTCGGCAGCCTTGAGCGGTAACATCGAGATCCAAGGCGGTGCGGTTAAACAATCGAATTTCCACGATTATACGTCGGTGCGCATGGCTGCGAGCCCCGAAATTAACGTCGAGATTTTCGATAGTGGTGCTCCCACTGGGGGTGCAGGCGAGCCCGGCACGCCGCCCATTGCGCCTGCTATAACCAATGCCATTTATGCGGCTGTTGGTGTACGTGTGCGTGAGTTGCCGGTTGCCAAGCAGGGTTTTAATGTCGCTTAAGCTTCAAGTCACACACGCAGAGATTATCGGAGCAGCGCTTAAAGCGGTGCGTCAGGGGCTTGATGCTTGGCTGGTCACGATTGTCGAAATCACCGGGTCGTTGCCTCGACCCTTGGGCTCAATGATGGTCCATAGCGAGTTAGCGACCCTAGGGTCGGTCTCGGGCGGCTGTGTTGAAGAATGCCTGATCGAGCGTTTGCAGTTGGGAGAGTTTCCTGCAGGTACGGCGCGATTAACCAAATACGGCGTCGATGCCGATGATAACGAGCGCTATGGGCTTCCCTGTGGCGGTAAGTTAACGCTGTTAGTCGAAGCACTTGGAGCGCGTGATGAATCTTGGCTACAGGAATTGCACGCTACACTTTTAGCTCGACATTTTGTCGAGCGAGCCATCAAACTTGAGCCTTACCACTGTTCTTTGAGTACCACCTCGATGTTGAATTCGCCGGCGGTTGATTGGCAGCAAACCTGCGGTATGCACCGGTTAGGTCCAGAGCATCGTTTAGTGTTGATCGGGGCGGGGCAGTTGGCTGAGACCCTGTCAGCGCTTGCTCTACAAATGGAGTATCAGATTATTGTGCTCGACCCGCGTCAGGATAAGGTCGACGGATGGCGGGGCTCTGACGTGAGTGTTCACGTGTTGATAGGGATCGATCAGCTCGCCGCCTACGCCGATTCACACACCAGTTTGATTACACTGACCCATGACCGCGATATTGATGATAACGCGTTGTTTGCCGCTGCAGACTTGCCCTACGTCTTCATTGGCGCCTTGGGGTCACGACGTACGAGTGCGAATCGCAGTTCACGGTTGCGAGCAAGAGGGTTAAGCGAAGAGGCACTTGCGCGCATTCACGCGCCAGTAGGCATCGATATCGGTAGTAAAACACCGATGGAAATTGCGGTGTCGATCTTAGCTCAGCTCACCCAGCTTAAGCGTGGTGCCATGAGTCAGTCTGGCCAAGTTTGTCGCAGCGTGGCGTAACCAAGCGAGCAGGCGGTCAGCACTGCCAAGCTTGGTAGTCTTCTTGGGTATCGATATCGACCAAGATTCCCGCATCGTTAAGATCTAGCACACGGCATAAATCTGAGTGCTTTTTGATCAAGTCTTTAGCACCTTGATCGCCCTTCAGTAACGCTAGTTCTGGCCACAGTGAGTGCGAAAAACCGCGCGGGTTGCCCCACTGCTGTTGATAGCTTGGAATCACAATCGAGTGATGTTGCAGTTCGTGCGCAATTTTCTGGAAAGTAGACGCCTTGACCAAGGGCATATCGGCCAGGTGCACAATGACGCCGCCCCAAGAGTCGGGCAACGCGCCAATAGCGTGCGCCAGTGTGTGGCCTAAGCCTAAGTCTGACTCCTCAACGCGAATACAGTTTGGCCCGCATAGTTGCGCGATCAGATCGTCTTCTTTCCGACAACTCAGGGCAATGCGGTAGCTCAAACCACTGTCGCGGCACAGCTGTATTGATCGCTCGAGGAGCCGGGTTTCCCGCCAGGACAGCAAACGTTTGTCTGTTCCCATGCGGCGGCTTTGACCCGCGGCGAGTATTAAAATTCCTACTGGCATCTTGCCCTCAACGTTACCCCTAATTGAGTTTGCCTGAATTTAAATGGGTTTGATAGGACATGGCGAGGCATTACGAGTGCGCACAAAGCGTAGGGTGCAGTAAGCATTTTATTTTGCGCGTTCATTTTAATGCCTGTTAGAGCGTTTCGTTTTACACTTAGGGCTTGAAATTGGGAGTAGCAATGACGCTAAGAGTAGGGCTCATTTTACTATTGTTGTGCACCAACGCGTTTGCCAACGATTTGCAGTACGTGCGGGTTCAGCTTGAATGGAAATATCAGTTCGAATTTGCAGGCTTTATAGCCGCCAAAGAGCTGGGCTATTATCGTGAGGTAGGGCTTGATGTCGACTTGGTGGAATACGAACCAGCGGTCGATAATATCTTGTCGCTGATTCAAGGCGACGCCGATTATGTGGTGCACAATTCCAACTTGGTGGTACACGGTGGCCACATTGCGCCGGTTGTAGTGCTGGCCACCTACTTTCAGCGGTCGCCTTTAATTTTTGTGACCCACCCATCGATTCGGACCCCCGGAGATTTGGTTGGCAAGCGCATTATGGGTACGACCGATGAGTTTCGTTATAGTTCACTCGCCTTGCTGCTGAATCACTTTTACGTTAATTCCACTAACTCCGATGTTCGTGAACACACCTTCAGTATTGACGACTTTATTCAGGGCAAAGTCGATGCGATGAGCGCGTTTCGCTCGAATCAGCTCTACGAGCTTGATCGTTTGGGTGTCTCCTACAATGTCATCGACCCTGCCGATTATGGTTTTGTTAGCAGCGCTGTAAGCGTATTGGCCACCCAAAACGCTGTTGTGCAAAACCCTGAGCAGACCCAACGTTTTGTGGAGGCCACGAATCGCGGTTGGCAATACGCGCTCGATAACGTTGATGAAGTCATCAACATGATCTTAGAGCGCTACTCGCAGCAAAAAAGTGCGGAGGCGTTACGCTACGAGGCTGCGGTTTCCGAACAGATGATGCAGTTAGATCTGTTTCCGCTAGGCGCCACCAGCGATGAGTTGGGCCAGCGCATTTTTAAGCAGTTAAAACGAAGTGGCTTGTTACACGCGGATGAACAGTACAAGCAGTATACGCTGGACACCCTGTTAGCGAAGCTCGGTCAAGAAATGCAGTTAAGCCCGTCGCAGCGTCAATACGTACTCGATAAAGGCGAGCTGATAGCCTGCATTCAAGGCGATAATTTGCCCTTGGAGGCATTTCAGTCACAAGCGTACGTGGGTATTGTGGCAGAGCTGCTGCAAGCGGCTTTTCGGCGTGATGTACCCGTACCCTTGCGCGTGCATCCGGTGGCATCCGGCGAGAGCTGGCAAGAAGCCTTGTCGCGCGGGCGTTGCGATTTTGTCTCGATGGCTGTTGCCAACGGCAAAGATAAAAACTTTTTCTACAGCCGAGAGTATTTACAGCAGCCCTTACTTTTAGCCACCAGCATCGATACCTTATTTGTTAGCGACTTGCACCGATTAAGTCAGCGAACCATTGGTACCGTAAATGACGAGCCTATTCTTGAGCGACTCCGTGCTACTTATCCAGAACTGAAGTTTGTGCCACAAGATGACTCGCGCGACGCTCTAACCGCGGTCGCAAATGGTGAACTGTTTGGTTATATTGACGAGTCCAGTGTCATTGCAAACCAAATTCAAAAAACGTACTCCGATTCGTTAAAGATTGGCGCAACTCTGGGGCAGGGCATTGGTTTTGCGATGGCCGTAGCCCAAGGTAATAACGAACTACTCGAGATTTTAGACGGTGTCGCTGCGCGAATCAGTAGCGATGAGTTAGCGATACAGCGGGCTTACAACAATTGGGTGAGTGTGCGCAATGAAACAGCGTTTGACTACACCTTGTTTTGGCAAATCTTTGCCGGTGTGGCCGTAGCCGGTGCGTTTTTGTTTATCAATAATCTGCGTTTGCGCCGCCTGAGCCACCAGTTGCTGACCATGTCAATTACCGACTCGCTCACGGGAGTAGGTAATCGCGCACGAGCTGATCAGCTGCTTCGGTCTGCGCATCGGGATCTTAAAAAGGGTGCGCCAGGTTGTGGTTTGATTTTATGCGATATCGACCATTTTAAAACGATTAACGATACACATGGTCATCAGGTCGGTGACGTTATCTTGAAAGAGTTCGCGGCTACACTATTGTCGGCTATGCGCAGTGATGCTGAGATTTGTCGGTGGGGTGGTGAAGAATTTTTGATACTGATTCGAGAGACCGATGAGCACGGCCTGCAGGTATTGGCTGATCGCCTTCGCACCTGTATTGCTGAAACCACCTTTAGTGCAGGGCTAAAGGTCACCGCAAGTTTTGGCTTTGGTATGCAGAATCCAAACATCAGTATCGATCGCAACATTACCAACATCGACGATGCCTTATACCAAGCCAAAAATTCGGGGCGGAATTGCGCTGTGGCGGCGGATATTCATTAACACCACGGTAATACTGCCCTTTATGACAAGTATTACAATTAGTTTACAGTTTTGTTACACTGCGTCTAAGAACCGCTTGTAGGTTCCTAAAAACCCTACCTTTTTAATCATACTCGTGAGAGTACGGAGCGAAAAATGTCGATTAGAATGCCTATTGCTGATTTGGTGGTTAAGTCACCAATCGAAACCATTACCCAACACATCGCTGCTACGCTAGAAGCGACCGAGGCGTTGTTACCATTTCTAGAGGCCGAGTTCAGCAAAAGCTGGGAGCAAGCTGCAGAGCTTCATAAGACTGTAGTAGCCAGTGAACATCGTGCCGATGAATTAAAAGCCGAGTTTCGCAAGAATATGCCAAAGCGCTTGATGATGCCGGTATCGCGCACCGATTTGTTACGCCTGATTACATCGCAAGACAAAATTGCTAACTGCGCGAAAGATATCGCTGGCATTATTGTCGGGCGTCGAATGCGGTTTCCAAAGCCTATGCGCGCTGGAGTCCTCGATTTCGTAAGAACTTCCGTCGAAGCGGTTCGTTACGCGAAAGAAGCGGTTAATCAACTGGATATTTACGTGAAGTCGGGCTTCGGGCAAAACAATCTTGAGCGTGTCGAGGCGGCCTTGGCTCGAATTGATGAAGCCGAGCGGCAAACCGATACCATGCAAAGCGATCTGCGTGCCCAGCTGTTTAAGCTAGAGAAAGACCTTTCGCCAGTCGAAGCCATGTTTTTGTACGAAGTCTTGGTTTGGATTGGCGACATTGCCGATAACGCCGAGGATGTGGGTAACCACGTTCAGTCGATAGCACTTAGCTAATCAGGCTGATAGGTCACCCATATAAAGCCCCAGTCTTGTGGAAGGTCGGGGCTTTTTTGTGGCTAGTACTTCATCGAGAAATCAAGAACCAGACGCTTGTAATCCAGCGGGTTTGGGTCGGTGTAGGTGGTTCTTTCGGTATCCGAGTACAACAGGTTAATAGCGAGGGCAGAGCTTGCTTTGTAGCTCAGCGTTAACTGTGACCCTTCGCCTCCGGTACCGCCACCCGCGAAATCTGAATCGGTGAGCAGTGCGACGGTGGCTTCGTTTTCGAGATTCTGCCAAGCGGCCTGAAAAGCCCAGTCGCCGGTATTTTTTGCTTTACCAATATTTAGGCCAAGCACGTAGCCCGTGTTGTCGCTGTTTGCTTGCGCGTTCTCGATCCAGTGCGCAAAGCCGTTGACGCTGCTCGTAAAGTTGGCTTCTACGAATGCCTCGATGACGTGGTAGTCGTTAGTGAAAACACAGGTGCCGTTGTTGCAGTCTTGATAGTTACCCAATTTGATGGTGTCGCCGGACCAAAAGGCTGCATCGCCTGATAGGTTGGCTTCGAAATAACCTAAACCAAGGTTTAACTTCGTGTCGCCTAATTGGGCTTTATACATCCCTTGCAAAGCGTAGACAGCGCGTTCATTGCTATTTTTGGTGTCGCTCTCAAGCCAAAAGCTGCCGGCGGTCAATTCGAAATCACCCGTCTGCGTGGTTAAAAATACACCTTCTGGGCGGTAGTCAGAATCCCACACTAAACCGTATTTGCCGGGACGATGCAGCGGGTTTTTCATTTTGCCCGCAAACACGTTCACTTGATCATTTAAGGGGTAGATAACGTACGCCATATCAAGCTGCAGTCCTTTGCTGGTACCGCCGCCACCAAGGGTCTGGTTGGTTGATGTGGGGCTGTCGCCACCTGAGGCCACACCAAACACGCCAGTAAAATCGTTGCCTTTATAAGTCAGCGATGCGCGTGCACGGAGTCGCTCGCGTTCGCGACGGTCTGAACCTTGCTTCTCTATAGACTCATAGCGCAAGCGGAAATCGCTCGCTAGGGTTACGCGCGACTCTTGCGCCGATTTTGCAGCCACCGGATTGCGCTTAGCTAACGCGGTCAGATCTTCGACCGGCACCTTTTGACCTTCGACATCGGCTAGGCGTTGCTCAAGCTTCATCACCAGCGCTTTAAGTTGATCTACCTCAGACTTGAGTGCATCCACATCGCTACCGCCGGCGGCGATTGTGTGTGCTGATGCGAGTGCAAGAGCAAGTGGGAGTGTGCGGCGCATAATTGTGGTCTCTTTATCGATGGCGGGATCCTATCGTTAAATTATGTCACTTTTATTACAAAGTGACATTTAAGCTACATTTTTATTGCAGATGTGTGTCATTAAAGTGACGGTTTTATGTAATTATTGTTACGAGTTCTGGGTGTTAGTGTTTGAACGATGAAAAAGGCGATGGCGTGACAAAACCATGCACCCAGAGTGAACATCACGTATCGAAAAATTGAGGTTTTTTGGGGAGGATGGTGCCCAGGGACGGAATCGAACCGCCGACACGGGGATTTTCAATCCCCTGCTCTACCGACTGAGCTACCTGGGCGCAAAAAGCGAAGGCGCGTATTAAACCTTTGCGCGGGCCTGTAGTCAAGAGGCCTGCGTTAATTATCGATGATGATTTCAACCCGCCGGTTACGCTGGCGGCCCTCTGGCGTTTCGTTGGTATCAACCGGTTCGGTATCGGCAAAACCTGTGACCGAAAAGCGCGTCTCAGCTAAACCTTGATTGTTGATCATGTGGTTTGCCACCGAGCTTGCCCGAGCCGAGGATAGATCCCAGTTGGAGGCAAACTGATCCGAAAAGCCTACCGGCCTGTTATCCGAGTGACCTTGGACGCGAATCAGAGAGTCTGAATCGGCAATGGTGCGAGCAATTTGGTTAATGGTCGACAGAATCGAAGGGTCCAGGTCTGCGGTGCCACTTAAGAACAGGCCTTTATCTTCTAGTGTGATAGTGAACTGCTCGTTACTGCGAACGATCTTGGCATCACCTGCCTCAACCTGGTTGGCAAGTACCAGCTGCAGTTGTTGAAACTGCGCATCAATGTCGGCTTGTTTCTTAGCCGCATCGGCGGCTTGCCGTTTGAGGCGTTCTTGCGCATTTTCACTGACTTGCTTGGCGATAACTAAATCGGTGACAACAACCGATTTAGCCTCTGCGAGTTTGGCGTATAGCTCGATGGCTTCTTGATTCATT
>NZ_CBFHWH010000063.1:0-524 GCF_965659035.1 Aequoribacter sp.
GCATCCAGCACAGCAATTTTCTCGCTCTGGCTCATCGGGCCTGAGGCTCCGGGGACGCCTTGTTGGGTTGCTTCGCTATTATTGTTACTGGCGTAGTCACCTTGTGTATCGGTGGTCGATGTCTGACCGCCGGTATTAGCCTCGGTTCCATTATCATCTGCAGGCTGTTCGTTGGACCCACTGGCTTGACCGATCTCTAAGGGTGCTTTGCGAGCACTGCTCGCGGGTTCTTCGTCCACCAAGGTAGGCAGCGCCTCGCTACCTTGGTCGCCCATAGTGACAAAGCCGGGTTCTCCGCTTTGATCAGTAGAGGTATCATCAGAGGCGCCCTCGCCGTTACCGGTTTTGGGTGGCGGTGGAATCGCCGCTGTCTCGGAGCCACTGCTGGTCTCTGTCCCGTTTTTTGATCCGCTCGTTGTCGTAGTTGATGTCGTGCTGGTCTTGCCGCTCGGGCTTGAGCTTTGCGATGAGCTTGGGTTGGGTATGCCTCCAGTCGGCAGACTGGGGCTGCTTGAACTTGAACT
>NZ_CBFHWH010000063.1:534-5262 GCF_965659035.1 Aequoribacter sp.
CCACTGCTGGTCTCTGTCCCGTTTTTTGAGCCGCTCGTTGTCGTAGGCGATGTCGTGCTGGTCGGGTCTGAGCTTTGCGATGAGCTTGGGTTGGGTATGCCCCCACTCGGCAGACTGGGGCTGCTTGAACTAGAACTAGAGCTAGAGCTAGAGCTCGGCGATGGGAGTGACACCGATGGCGTCGAGGTCGACGTTGAGGTGCTGGTCGAGCAACCATAGGTCAGCGCTGTCATGCTTATGGCTATGACCAGTTTAGTCAACTTGTAAGACATAGGTTTGCTCCACTCCTTCTCTGGTTACAGTGGCACCCTCTATCACATGAGGCCTAAACACGGCGTGTCTTAAGTAGCGTATAAATTTACCGGCTAAGCCATCAAACCCCTCGGCAACCTCGATGCGCTTCACGTTGCGTACACTGCCCCGATCGGTCACATTAAAGCTGAGTGTTACGTTGCCTTCCTCGGCTGGTACCGCGGGCGGCAACAAACGGATGCCGCTAATATCCGGCAATAACGTAATGCGATTAAACAATCGCTCACGTAAATCTTGGATCTGGGTTTCGTCTTCGAGTTCCCCAATGACCTGATCGATCTGGCGATACAGTTCGCTGGCGGTTCGGCGTTCGCCGCGCCAGAGATGCCAGTCGGCCAACTGTATACTGGCGTGAAATGCCTCGAAGCTAGTCACACCATGTAATTCTGATAGCAAATGAACCAGGAGTTCGATGGCTTGCGGTGCGCCGCGGTCGGCGTCGCGGTAAAATTCGTAAAAGTTTTCTTGCGGCGCGTTTTCGTCAAAATTGGTTCGCCTCTCGAAGGGCGAGGCGTCTTTCTCGTCGTCAAACGAGGTGATCAAGAAGTATGTTTGAATTAAGCCCCACAACGAATCGGCAACGAGCTGTCTCTCATCCTCAAAGGTTTTAAGCTCGTTCAGTGCACTTTGATAAGCGTCCAGCATTTTTACCAGTCGAGGGAACTGAGTGTCGACAGGGTCCTTTAAAAACTGGGAACGCTGCCAATATGCATAGGCTAGCCACGCTGAAATTCGCTCAGGCCCGGCAGGTAGTGCACGCTGTTGCACGCGAATTAAGTAGTCTTGCTGGTCATCTGCCGCGCGAATATCTTGAAGTACTGCTAGGCTGTTTATCGAACCTTTCAAGAAAGGGATTTGTTGCTCGCTGTACAAACCTTGGTTAATGCGAGTGATGTGTGTGCCGCGTTGAAATACCTCGACCGCCTGCGTGTGGCGCCCAGAACGCTGCAGAGCTAAGCCAAACCCAAGCAGTTCTTCAGATAAGCCTAAAGCGTAGGCACCGCCGGTTTCTTCCAAGCTTTTTATGACGTCTCGGTACCCATCGAGTTCAGCGGTACTGAGCTCGATCGTTTGCTCGCTATCAGTCATGTCGAGGACGTCAGCCGCTTGTGCCAACGCGGTTGCATTAGTGCTGAGTACAATGAGGCTGGCAATAATAGGTACGCGCATCTTCATGGTTTTTCGACTTCCAGTTGATCAGGGCGGACACCGATTTAATCTACACTATAACCGATTTGTATACGATACGAGGCCAACCCCAAAAAGGGTTTAAGTAAAGGGTTTGTGCACTGATTTTCGTTTTGGGCTAAAGTACTCGGCGTTCATAAGGTGGAAGACGTATGGGATTGTTCGAACAAGACACGGCAGTACAGCGAATTAGCGAGACTCGCTGGCAGGCAAACTTGGTGCCTGGGTGGCGCATTGGCGAAATGATGAATGGGGGGTATCTGTTGGCGATCGCGGGGCGTGTCATGGGCGAAGCCCTGCCTCAATCTGACCCGCTGTCGATTAATGCGTTTTATCTTGCGCCCGCGTTTGTCGGTCCCATGATCTGTGAGGTCGAGATCTTGCGCCTTGGAAAAAACACCAGCCAAGCGGTCGTTAAGATGTACCAGAACGACGAACTCAAAGTTCAAGTCACCGGCGCTTGCTGCGACCTCGACTCCCTTTCGGGCCCGACATGGCTGCGGACTGAACGCCCTGATATCCCAGAGTGGGAGGAACTCGTACCCACGCCTAATACCGCGATCGAATTGGGTCAGCGCATGGATTTGCGCTTATCTCAGGGCCAGAGTTTCATGAAAGACGGAAAAGGCGATGGTCGCGGCGAGTTTCAAGGTTGGATTCGCCACAGTGATGGCGCGCCGACAGATGCGTTATCTTTGTTGTTTTTTTCCGACGCGTTTCCACCGCCGGCGTTCTCATTATTTGGTGCAGTTGGCTGGGTGCCCACCATCGAGTTGACGGTACAAGTGCGAGCCAAACCAGCACCGGGACCCATACAAGCTTACTTGTGGTCAAACTATTTAACCGAGGGTATTACCGAAGAGGATGGTTTGTTCTGGGATAATACGGGAAAGTTGGTGGCGATTTCGCGCCAGTCGGCTAAGGTTCGCGCTTAAGCGTTTAAACTTTTGTCGTTGGCTGAACGGGCGCCGGTTTGGCAAAAAGTGGCAAGCTAGGGAACTGAAAAAAGTCAGCCCAAGCGTCACCAAACTGGGTTTTGATGCAGCGGCCAGTTAAGTCTTGGTAGCGCTCTTCGAACAGTTTTTGTAGGTCTGCTTCGCTCGTGATGCTTACTAAAACGGCGGCTTGCATCAAGCCCTCAAGGCGCAATTGATCGGCGGGCGGGCAATCCAGGCCCGCGTGTAGTCGGATAATTATGGCGTCTAGTCGCTCAGTAATTGCTATGAGTAATGGATTTATTGCGCTCAAGCGGTATCATTCCTCTCGGCACCTGGGCCGCACAATTCGTTTATTGCCCGATTCAAACACACTGTGCATGTAGAAGGAAGATCGACCATGCTACGACGCTTGTTATTGATTAGTTTGTTGTACTCTACCTTCGCGGTAGCCCAGCCTAGCACGGAGCAGGCGCCGATTATCGATTATCAGGATCGATTTTTACCCCAGGTTGGTCGCAACGGTATGGTCGTGGGTCCTGAGCGTCTGGCCAGTGAAATTGGTTACGCTATTTTGCAACAAGGCGGTAATGCCGTTGACGCCGCTGTGGCGACCGGCTTTGCTTTGGCGGTGACCTACCCGCGCGCCGGTAACTTGGGCGGCGGTGGCTTTATGCTGATTCACTTGGCCGACGAGAATAAACAGGTGTTTATTGACTATCGCGAGATGGCCCCGGGTCGAGCACAGCGTGATATGTATCTGGATGAATTTGGCGATGTCGATAGGCAACGACTGTACTTTAGTTATTTGTCGGCGGGGGTGCCCGGCACTGTGGCTGGTTTACTTCATGCGCTAGAAAATTATGGCACGATGAGCGTGCGGCAAGTTTTGCAGCCGGCGGTTGACCTTGCGCTGAAAGGCATTCCTGTCTCCTTCGCGTTAAACCAAGAATTGAATTCGCGTAAAGAGCGTTTGCTGGCCGATCCGGGTGCAGCCAGTACGTATCTCGTTGAGGGCGAAGCGCCACAGCTCGGTGTGAACTTTCGTCAATCCGATCTAGGGCAGGTGCTTAAAAGTATTCGCGATAATGGTCGTTCAGGTTTCTACGAGGGCTGGGTTGCCAAAACCATTGCGCAAGCCATGGCGGAGTCGGGCGGTATCATTACCGAAGGCGATCTCAAAAATTACCGAGTGGTCGAACGTGAGCCCGTACGCGGTACGTTTCGTGGCTACGAAGTCGTATCTGCACCACCGCCGTCCTCGGGTGGAACGCACATAATCCAAATGTTAAACATTCTGGAGCCCTTCGACTTGCAAGCTATGGGGCACAACTCTGCGGAATATATTCACCATGTCATCGAGGCTATGAAAATTGCCTACGCGGATCGTGCGGCGCACATGGGCGACCCCGATTTTTCCCCAGTACCGGTTAATCAATTGTTGAGCAAAGAGTATGCCGCCAAGGTTCGTGGTGACATTGATCCCGAACGAGCGCGCGCTGCCACCGAAATTCAAGCCGGCGACTTTAGCGACATCGAGAGTCTAGATACTACGCATTTTTCGGTGGCAGATACGCTGGGCAACGTTGTGTCTAATACCTACACATTGAACTTTAGCTACGGTTCACACATTGTCGTGCCAGGTACAGGTGTGCTGTTAAATAACGAAATGGCGGATTTTATGACGAAGCCCGGAACGCCTAACGCCTTTGGTTTGATCGAAAGCCAGGCCAACGAAATTACCGCGGGTAAACGACCTTTGTCTTCAATGAGTCCAACGCTGGTGTTCAAAGACGGCCAGCCTTGGCTAGCGACCGGTAGTCCAGGTGGGAGTTTGATTATCAGTACCGTCATGCAAACGATACTGAATGCCATGGCCTTTGATATGAACATTGCCGCAGCAGGGGGCGCCGCGCGCGTTCATCATCAGTGGATGCCTGATACCCTGCGTATTGAGAACGGTGTGAGTAAAGACACCGTCGACAAACTCAAGGCCATGGGTCACCCCGTGGAGGAAAACGTCAGAACCTTGGGGCGGACCCAATCGATCATGATTCGAGACGGCTGGTTCTTGGGAGCGAGCGATACGCGCAGGCCCGGTGGTTGGGTTGCTGGCGCGCAGTAAAGGCAAGGAGAGTTAAGTGAGCTTAAAAGATCACCGAAGAGACTACACCAAAGGCGGGCTGAGTCGCTCTGATTTGAGTTCGGACCCCTACCAACAGTTTGACCGTTGGTTGCAGCAGGCCATTGATGCAGGCCTTGGTGATCCCACAGGTATGGTGGTTGCGACCCA
>NZ_CBFHWH010000063.1:5360-11691 GCF_965659035.1 Aequoribacter sp.
ACGTGGGGGTCGATAAAGGCTTTGTGTTTTTTACGAACTATTCAAGTTCTAAAGCTCAAGCTATCGATCACAACCCGCGTGTGTCGTTGCACTTTCCTTGGAATGAATTAGATCGTCAGGTGATCGTGGGTGGTGTAGCGAGTAAGATCTCTAAACTCGAAACCGCCCAGTATTTTTTATCGCGCCCTCGTGAGAGTCAGTTGGCAGCCTGGGCTTCGCATCAAAGTCGCCCAATCTCGGCTCGCTCAGTGCTTGAGCAACAGCTACATGCCATGAAGGAGAAATTCAGCCACGGTGATGTTCCAGTGCCCGATTTTTGGGGCGGTTATCGCGTGGTGCCGGATCGCATAGAGTTTTGGCAGGGTGGCGTTAACCGCCTTCATGACCGCTTCCGGTATTATCGTGAAGGCGAGAGCGATTGGTGGATCGAGCAGTTACAGCCTTAGTTTGAGCCTATTCTTGATCGGTCGGAACCACTTGGCGTTGATCTACATAACGGCAATATTTTGGTAGTCCAAGTAGTTGGCGACGGATTAAGTCCAGCGTACAGGCGGTGACCATCGTCTGGAATAGTTGCCGAGGCAGTGGCCACAATAGCCGAAGCGTGTTCAATTCTTCTCGTGAGCCGTAGGCTACCCAAACCGTGCCTACGGGCTTTTCGTCGGATCCACCATCGGGCCCTGCAACACCGCTCACCGCAATCACGTAGTCGGCCGATGCCCGGGCTAGTGCCCCGTCAGCCATTTGCCGTACAACCGGTTCGCTAACAGCGCCGCAGTTGTTTAAGTGACTGTCTGAAACGCCAAGAACACTGGCTTTGATCGCATTGTCGTAGGTGACAAAACCGGCATGGAATGCTGCCGAGGCGCCCGGGATTTGAGTGAGAGCGCTGGCGATTAGGCCACCGGTGCAAGACTCTGCGGTCGTGATGGTTTGCTGGCGTTCTCGCAATAGTTTCAACACTGCTTCGGCAAGTGTGGTATCGCCTTCGCCAACGATATGGTCCCCAAATAGGGTATGGATGTGTTGGATACAGCGTTCTTGGTCTTCTTGATGGCTGTCGTCGTGGATAGTGAGTTTTACTTCCATTTGTGGAGCGCTGGCGCGAAAGCCCAGCTCCACGGTCTCGGGCCAGTCAAAAGTGCTGTTGTTAATGAGCTGTTGAGCGTTAGATTCGCCCAATCCAAAGGTTTGCAAACGTCGCACAATAGTACGATGCGTCAGATCAAATCGAGCGCTAATTCGGTCCGTGATAATGGGCAGCATTTGCCGCATTTCGCTGGGAACCCCAGGTGTTGCAAAGACGCGGGTGCCTTGGTGCTGCAAGTCAATTCCCGGCGCCGAGCCCGTTGCGTTAGGAATGATGTCTGCACCGGCAGGAATCAACATTTGTTTTTTGTTTGCGTCATTTAGCGCTTGGCCTCGACGTTCACACCACCCCTCTAATTGGGCTTTTGCGTCCGGGTGTATTTGCAAGGCGCTATTGCTAAAAGCCGCTAAAGCCTCTGACGTTAGATCGTCGACAGTAGGCCCCAAGCCACCATTCATGATGACAATGTCAGCCGATGCACTCATGCTGTTTAGTTCAATTAACAGTTGTTCGAGGTCGTCGTTGACCGTGACTCGACGGCTAACTTTAATGCCCATGGCGGCCAGCTCGCGGGCGATGTAAGCCGAGTTGGAGTCGATGGTGTCGCCCGCCATGACTTCGTTTCCGGTCATGAGTAATTGAACGTTGAGTGCTGTCATTTGGCCTCCATGTGGGGTGAGTAGTGTAACAAGCCATGCTTAAATGACTACTCAAAATTGTGGTGTGCGTGTTAAGTTTTTGCTAAGCAACAATCGAGATGATGACGGCATGATTAAATCGTTGTTCACAGTTTTTACTGTGCTATGGCTATTTGCGCCCATGGCGAACGGTCTTGATGAGTCTGAATCTGGCAGCTCCGAAAACCTTGTCTGGCTGGATCGTGCGCATCAGTCCGCGACCACAAGCGTGGATAACATGGCACTGTGGATTGATGGTGTGTTTGGCGATCAGGTCACCGAAGATGAAGCAATGGCCGAGAGCTATCTGCGGGTTATTGGGCGTTACTCATGGAATGAAAATGCCGAAAATGCCAATAATTTGCGCGTTCGAGGCACCTTGTATCTTCCCAAGGTGAACGACCGTTTGGCGCTTTTATTTGACGATGATGATATCGGCGATGAGGCGTTGGACGCTATCCCAGGTGCGGGCAGCGAATCCCCTGACCTAGGTATTCAGTGGCGCTTGTCGAAGCAGGATGCTTCAAGTATTGATTTGACGGCACATTGGCGTGATTCAGGTATACGTCCGGGTATTAGATTTAGGCGTCAGGCCCCGGTCACGGACAATGTCGCTATGCGTTTTTACCATCGATTTGATTACGGCAAAGATGGCTGGGAAACATCGACAGAATTGATTTTTGATAAGAAAGTCACGTCCGGACACCTCTACCGTTGGCGTACCCGAGTCGATACCAGCTTGGGTGACGAGGCTGCGTCTTGGCGCACGGTGTTTCAGTCGCGACATGCGAAGGGAGAGGGCGCTGCCCTGCATGCTCGGCAGTGGTTTTTGGGTGTGGCGGGGCAGGGTTCTTCAGCCTGGCGGGATACCGCTAAATATGTCGGGGTTACCTGGCGACGCTCTTACGTGCGAGACTACCTTTGGTTCGAAGTCGAGCCCCGCTACACCTGGCAATCTGCGTTGTGCGATTGCGATACCGCATCGTTGCAACTGCGTGTAGAAGTCTTACTTTTTGATCCTGACTAGCGCTTCTGTCTCGCCACAAAGGAATCCAGCTGTTAAGGTGTGGGGTTTTGAAAATAGGGGGACATGTTATGAGCGACAACTTGAAATTTACGACAGATGAGCAAAAAGTCAGCTATGGCTTTGGCCTGCAATTTGGCGACCAGCTGCGTAAGAATCAATTCGACGGTATGGACATCGATGCGGTGGTTGCGGGTATCCGCGACTGGTTTGCCGATGGCGCCAGCAAGCTATCTGACGCTGACCTAAATCCTGCCTACCAGGCCGTTCAAGCCAAGCAACAAGCGGCGCAGGCAGAGCAAGGTGCTGCGCAAAGCGCTATCGCTGACCAATTCATGACCCAAAACGCGGCGCGTGAGGGTGTCGTGAGCACTGAATCGGGTTTGCAATACGAGGTGCTCGAATCTGGCGATGGTGCTACGCCCACTCGGGACTCTACGGTCGTGGTGCACTACCACGGGACCTTTGTTGATGGTTCGGTATTTGATAGCTCCGTGCAGCGCGGGGAGCCTGCGACTTTTGGCGTGACACAGGTTATTCCTGCGTGGACCGAAGCTTTGCAGCTGATGTCTGTGGGCGATAAATGGCGCGTGTTTGCGCCCCCGCATTTGGCCTATGGCGAGCAAGGTGCCGGTGGTGTGATTCCACCCAACACCGCTTTAATATTCGAAGTTCATCTGATCGGGATCGAATAAGGAGCCGCGGGCGGTGATCAGTCAGTTGAATTTACCCAGAATTCTCCGCGTCGGGGGCGGTGCGAGCCAAGAGCTAAGAGCGACACTCGCGCAATTGGGGCTGTCAAAGCCCTTAATAGTGACCGACCCATTCATTCGCTCGCGAGCGTTTTTTGATGCGATTGTCGGTGCAGTGCCTGATTTTGATAGTGCTACCGATATCTTTGCTGACTGCGTGCCCGACCCAACCACCGATTCGGTGCGGGCCGGTTTGTCGGCGTTGACAGCAAAGGATTACGATTGTCTCATCGCCATCGGGGGCGGTAGCTCCATGGATACGGCAAAAGCGATGGCTGCGATGCAAGGGCGGTCTGAGCCCATGCGGCAATACAAAGTACCTTTTGCTTTAGATTCCGGTTTGCCGATTATCGCGATCCCAACGACTGCGGGAACCGGTTCTGAGGCCACCAAATTTGCAGTAATAACCGACACCGAAACGCAGGAAAAGATGCTGTGGATAGGTCTGGCGCTGATGCCGATTGCTGCGCTGGTCGACTATGAGTTGACGATGGAAATGCCCTATCGTTTAACCGCAGACACAGGCCTAGATACCCTGTGCCACGCCCTAGAGGCCTTTGTGAGTCGCAAAGCCAATGCGTTTACCGACCCGATCGCCTTGGATGCCATGCGTTCAGTGGTGACCTTTTTGCCCAACGCATGCGCCGACCCTAGCAATCGTGAAGCACGCGAGGCGATGATGCTGGCTGCAACTCAAGGCGGCGTTGCTTTTGCGAATGCCTCGGTGACGTTAATTCACGGGATGAGTCGCCCTATCGGCGCGCACTATCATGTGCCGCACGGGTTAAGTAATGCCATGCTGCTGCCAGAGATTACCGCCTGGTCAGTGCCGGGTGCCCAAGTCCGCTATGCTATCGCATCTCGGCATATGGGTTTCGCTGCCCAAGACAGCGATGACTCAACCGCGTGCGATGCACTAATCAGTGGTCTGCGTCGTTTGTGCTCGGATTTAAGTGTACCGACGCCCGCGAGTTACGGCATTGACCCCGACAGCTGGCGAGCTAATGTAACCTTGATGGCAGAGCAGGCTTTAGCCTCTGGTTCGCCGAATAATAATCCTCGCGTGCCGTCTGCTGCGGAAATTGTGGATCTTTATCGGCGTGTCTTCGAGTAAAGACTTGCTTCGGATACGGATTTCCGCCCATCATTAGCGGGTCAAGCGACTTTAAGCGGGAAGGTTCATGGTTTCAGATTCAAACCTTATTTGGGTAGACATGGAAATGACGGGTCTAGAACCTGATCAAGACGTGGTTATCGAAATAGCAACGATTGTCACCGATAGCGAGTTGAATACTTTGGCCGAAGGTCCGGTCATTGCCATTCATCAGTCCGATGCCATTCTTGCGGGGATGGATGAGTGGAATACCACACATCACACAGCGTCGGGTTTAGTGGATCGAGTGCGTGCCAGCACCACGGACGAACAGGCCGCCAGTCTTGAAACTATCGCCTTTTTAGAGCAATGGGTCCCCGCAGGTAAATCACCAATGTGCGGTAACACCATTTGTCAGGATCGGCGTTTTATGGCTCGTCACATGCCAACACTAGAGGCCTATTTCCACTATCGCAATTTAGATGTCAGCACGTTGAAGATTTTAGCCCAGCGTTGGGCACCAGAAGTCGCTGATGGCTTTTCCAAAAAAGGCGCGCATTTGGCTCTTGATGATATTCGCGAGTCGATCGAAGAGCTGCGTTACTATCGTGAAAAAATGCTGACCTGTTAGATTCGGCGCAATAGGCGGTTACAAGCGGTGGGCAAGCGAAAATTAACCAAGCAGCAAGCGTGGCGAATCCAAAAGATTCAAGATGAGCGCAGTAAGCGCTCGCAGAAACGCGACAGCAAAGCCGACGAATTACTCGTTGGCGGTGAGCTAGGCGATGAACAAGAAGGCCTAATCATCTCGCATTTTGGTACCCAAGTGGAGGTGGAGGGCACAAACGGTGAGCGGCAGCGCTGCTTTATCCGGGCTAATTTACCGGCTTTAGTCACGGGCGACCGAGTGGTGTTTTGCGCTGGCGAATACGCAGGCGTCGTGGTGGCTTTGCACGAGCGCCACACCATATTGAAACGCCCAGATCCCTACACGGGTCTTAAGCCTGTTGCTGCCAATATTGACCAGGTCGTCGTGGTGATTGCACCTCAACCTACACCCTATGCTGATTTGATAGACCGCTATTTGGTGGCGGCCGAAACGGCCGGTATCGAACCTTTATTGTTACTAAACAAGACCGATCTACTTGATCAGCCCGAGCTGAAAGACACAGTCGATGAAGTGCTCGAACCCTATAAAGCCTTGGGTTATCGAGTGGTGCAAACCAGTGCGAATCGGGCCGATTTGTCGGCTCTAGTCCATGTTTTGCAAGACCGTGTGAGTGTGTTTGTTGGACAATCGGGAGTGGGTAAATCGTCTTTAGTGAATTCACTGCTGCCGGCAGCAGCGCTGCGTACCAGCGAGCTTTCGCAATACAATCAAAAGGGTCAGCACACCACGACTACGGCGCGACTGTTTCACTTGCCCACCGGCGGCGTATTGATCGATTCTCCTGGAATTCGCGAATTCGGCTTGTGGCATATGAGCCGTACCGAATTAGAGCAGGGTTTTCGGGAGTTTGCGCCGTTTCTCGGAGTCTGCCGTTTTCGTGATTGCAAGCACGAAGCTGAGCCAGATTGTGCGCTTTTGGCGGCGGTGGACGAGGGGCGTATCAGCGAGGCTCGATTTCGCAGTTATCAAATATTGGTCGACGCGTTAGACGCCGACCGCCCCGTCTAAACGTTTATTCGTGAGGC
>NZ_CBFHWH010000064.1:0-11587 GCF_965659035.1 Aequoribacter sp.
GTTCTTCTCGATTTCTCGCGGTAGATATCTAGATTGAAGATCGCCAGATAGAGCTCTTCATCGTCGCCTATTGTGACCACCTCCTGAAGTTGCTGGGTAATAAACTGACCTACCTTATGGTTACTTTGGTTAAATGGCGTAAAAGTTAATATCTTGTGCTGGGCTTTAGACGGCGCCAAAATTGAACGCACTTCTAGGCGCTGAGGCGAGTTTGACCAAGGTGTGTCGACCGTGACTGCAGTTTTTAGACTGCTTGTATTAGTGCCGTGAATCATCAAATCTATGTCGGTAACGCTAATGAGGCGTGTTTCGGAATAGTGCCCCATGGCCGAATTTTCGGTGAGTTTGAGGCAGGCTTCAGCCTCGCGGCTCAGCATGACTACGCGGTCAGCATCGTCTAACTCAATGGTGACGCCGGGAATGTCTCGGTACATTTCATGCACCAACTCGACTGACACTTCTGCTTGCGAGACTTCCTCGGCATCCCTCGCTAGAAGCGTTACGAGCTGTGAGCTCGCGATCTGAAATGGGATGGCTAAGCGGTATGTCAAATAAATACCCGCCAGGGTGGACGCCAATAGCATGACGCGTTGGTGGTTGCTAAAAATAATAGAATACCAGATTTCCGGTGGAGCTACCGATATCGTCCCTTGCGCGTTGTAGATTCCGATAGAGATAACAATTAGACATGTGCTCGCCGTTAATAGCGCTCTATCTCGCTTACGCTTCGAAATCAGATTGCCCGCTACCAGCCCTAGGAAAAGCGCTGGCCCTGCGGCCGTTGTTGGGCCGTAGCCGTAAAAACCCAGCGCTCCATAGGCAAGTAGGGCAAAGATGGTAAACGATAAATACGCGCTAGAAATCGCTCGGTCGGTGAGCCATACGTAGAGTCGAGTCGCTCCCAGAATAAAGGCGGCAAGTGTTAGCACTGTGCTTATGGCGTTCCATCCTGGCCGCGCTATGAGTATCGGCATAAAAGCGAGCAGTGTTATCGCGGGAGCCCAGCTAACGAGTAGCAGTGCTTTTCCGAGAGCCTTCTTTTGTGCTCGCGCGATTCGTACGGTGGTGTCAAGCATTGCGAGCCCCTCTTAGCATGGTGGCCGAAGCGACAGGGTCTGCAGGTCTGGAAAAAAAATAGCCTTGGCTCCAAAGAATGCCTAGCTCATTGATATAATTTAGGTCTCGCTTATCTTCGATGCCTTCTGCGATCACTGGGATCTTCAATTCTTTGGCCAGGTTTACAATCATCTTAAGCAGGGGGGCAGAGTTTTTAGCCGTTGTGGCAGAGCACAAAGACCCATCCAACTTCACGTAGTCAAAAGGGATTTGCATCAGACGTTCTATCGACGAGAATGCTTTACCAAAATCATCAATTGCGATTTTGAAGCCATGCTGCTTCAAGTCTTGTATGCTTGTCACAAACGATGCGATGTTTTCTATTCGTTGCGTTTCGATTAACTCGACAACAATGTGGGTTGGATTAAGCCGAAAAGCCGCGACTTGGTTTTTTAAGTGACTTCGTAAGGTGTCATCTTGGATGTCGAGAGCGCTCATGTTCAATGAGACGGTTTGAGTTGTGCCACTTTGTTGGTTGAGTTCTTCATATGCCTTGCAGAAAGCCGTAATCAAGCGTTTTGTCAATGCACGTCCAAGCCCGAGTTGGTTCGCGATCTCTATGAATACGGGGGGTGGTAAAGGGTCGGAACCCTTCCAGCGAGCCAGACCTTCGCAGAATAAAATTTCGTGGCTCGCGGTAGAGCGATGTATCGGTTGAAAATGGAACAAAAAGCCTTGCCCTGAGATTTGATTTAGCACGCGTTCGCGCAAAACTGCATCGGCGGGGTCGACCAGAGAGGCACTCCCTGCCGCAAAGAAGCTTCTGCTGTCAGTAAAATCGAGCGGCGATCGAAGGGTCTTTAGCTCAAATTTTATTTGCCACTCTTCCTCGAAAATACGGATTGTATGGGTGAAAAGTCGTTGCTTTGATTCCCTCATCACCGTTTCGTGGGCTTCTGAATCGGTAAGTAATAGTGCAGTGGTTGAACCCGACAGGCGCAGGGTGGCCTGTACTCCAGATTCAGGCAGGCGTTCGATATAGGATATGAGAGCGTCATCGGCAACGGATTTGCCAAATCGTGAAAAAAGAGCGGGATACTCGATGCAGCGTAATCGAATTACGGTTCGTGTGTCGATAGTGTTGTCTTGCTGTAGGTAACGGTCGAAGATATGCCGAGCGGCTTGAACGTCTCCAACATAGCCTGTTGCTGCGCCCGTAAAACGCTCTTCCGCGCGCGGGAATTCGATGTCAAGAACGGTTTGAAGTTTTCTACCTAAGATGGTGCTCCTATGGATTTTTGCCAGCGCTGGCGCCGCATCGGTAGCGGTAGTCAAGTTGACCAAAGCGCTTTTCTGATCGAGGTCAATGTCTACGTTGGCAGGAGACCGCAAAATATCTGAAAGCCTCTTACCCTCTACCGATTCCATGCTCATGCCTGCCTGGCTCAAAAAAACATAGCTTGCTCCGATGATGCGATCGGTTTGATCCAGCACGAGCAGGGCCCTTGGTAAAAATCGATGAATTGCGGTTTGAGCTAAAAAGCGATTTCGTGCGCTTTCGAAACGTTCTTGTAAAAACTGAGCGCGCCTGCTGAGATTTTCGGTGAACTTCGAGTGTATGATGGCGGTGAGCACGTATAGACACAAGATGATGTAAGTCAGGAGTAGGCTTTCAGCGAGTCCTGCATTAGGTCGAGTCAGAAAGGCATCGATATCTGGCCGTGTTAGACCTAAGAGGGCATATTGAGGCGACGATAGGCTGCAAACTAGGAATGTCGCCGCAGCTAAAATGACATAGACCTGGCTTTTTTGGAGGCTTTGGAAAGCGACAAATCCCATGATAGAAACCAGGATTAAATGTGGTGCAAAGGATATGGCGCCGAAGAATAAGGTCGTCCATAGACTTGCAGCGAAAATTGGAGCAATAAACAACCAAGATGCAAGCTTAAAGCTTACCCGCTGATTAACAACGAGTCCCAGTGTGGCCGCGATTATTCCAAAATAAGGCGCGGCGATTGTCACGTCGGGGGAAGACCGATCTAAGGTGATTATCCAGGCGACACAAAACGCAATCCCAAGATAGTGGAGTTGATTAAGCCCTTTTCTTTCTGGCTGGTCGGGTTCGAACTTTACTGTAGTCATTGCGATTTTATTTTTATCCTAGCATCGCTTGGGTTTGATTTGACTTTTCGAACGAATTACGTATGAAGTCTACATTAAAATGCTATTTTTACTAACAGTTTCGTTGTAGAGGTCGACGTTAATGTCTAAATTAAAAATCCATCAATTACTGGCGGGCATTGTTGTTGGGGCGCCCGGTTTGCTCCATGCCGATCTGCGAGATTCGCTGGACGTGCCTGAGCTCACGCCTTTTTCACAGATTTATCCTGCACACCGGTCTTTCGACGCCACCGATGCTTGGCAAATTGCGCTGCAATACGACCTTGCCAATACGCAGATCTACGAAACAAAGGCTGATGAATCGATGGCACTCGATTTGGAATATGAGCGCCGCAGCATCACTTTTGAGCGTGGTTTCGGTGAGGATTGGGCAATATCAATTTCTGTGGCTCGAGGCGCCTACCGTGAGGGGTCGACCGATGCTTTTATTGAGCGCTGGCACGACACATTTGGCTTGCCTAACGGGGCTCGCGACAAGTATCCGCAAGATCTAATTGCACTAAGATTCGCGCGTGCCGCTGAATCAGCTATTGATATTCAGGAATCGCAGTCGGCGTTACTCGATACGCACCTACAGGTTTCTAAGCGATTGAATAAAAAACACTCGCTCGGTGTTTGGGCAACCGTGCCAACAGGCAATGAAAAACGCTGGTTGGGCGCCGACGGTGTCAATCTGGGTGTGGCGTGGTCTTACACGTCGGCTTTCTCTGATATGGGTACTTGGTTTGCATCCATCGGAGGCATGAAGCTGGCGGATTCGCCGTCTCCGCTGCTCCGAAACAAAGATTTTGCCACTCGTTTTACGCTCGGTGGTTCTTGGCTCTTAAACGAGTCGGCTGCGCTAAAACTTCAAATGCATGGGCATACGGCATTCTACGATTCGGATCTCGCGCCTTTGGGCGACGACGCCCTAGTTTTAGTCATGGGTGGAACGGTACGCCTCTCCGAAGAATGGCTATTGGATATTTCGGTGACAGAGGATTTAGCCGTCGATGCTTCGCCGGATGTTGGCTTCCATATGCGTTTGACTTGGCATTCAGGGCGAGATTGAAGCCTCGATTGCTGAGTTGCATCAGGTTGCAGGTTTGTTACCGTGATCGCTTTACTTGCCAGTTTTGCTGCAGGTTATGAGAATCAGCTTAAAGAACTTTAAAAAGTAAGGTAAAGCGGCCCAGCTCGACGGTATCCCCGCTGTTCAGAAGACTTTGCGAGACGCTCTTACCATTAACTTTGATTCCGTTACGCGATCCGAGGTCTTTTAATTCATAGCTGCCGCCGGTGCACTCAAGCGCTGCGTGCTGACTAGAAACCGTGTGGTCGTCGAAATGGATTTCGCAAGTCCTCGAACGACCTAAGGTAAATGAACTTTTGCCAGCTGGCGGTACCAGATGGAGTGTGTTACGTCCGTTTTCAGCGAGCTCCATAAACGCCGCTTGTGCTTTGCTCGCGTCTACTTTTTTAAGTCGCAACAGATCATTCATCAGGTTGATGTTGGGGTTGGCGGCGGCGACTGGCGCGGGAGTGTCTTCTGGCTCCCAGCCCGGTGGCTGAGGGTACTCAATGTGAAATGAGGTGGCGTCGTCTTCGTGTTCTTCCAGGGCAAATGAACCTTGTTTGGCCAGTTTGTCTTGGTGGATTGTTATTTCATCCACCTTGCCTGGCTCGATAAAGACGAACGAAAAGTCGGCGATGGTGATCACATCGCCGTGCTGTAATTTCTCCGAGCTGCGAATTCGCCACTTATTCAATAAGGTGCCGTTAGTCGAGTTCATGTCGGTTAAATGAGCGCTATGGTTCTGAATCTTGATTGAGGCGTGGTGACGCGACACGTCTTTGCTGTTCAATGGGACGCTGCAGGTTTCATCACGACCAATGATGATGCCGTCTTCGGTTAGCTCGTGTATAGCTTCGGTGGCAAGGTTTTTAATACGAAAGGCCCCTGACATGCATTAATCCTCTGGGTTTCATCAGCTTAATGGTAGAAAGATAACGTCTATGTTGCCAAAGGTGATGCGATCGCCAGATGACAGATAGGTCATGTTGATCGCGAGATCGTTCACGTAAGTGCCATTGCGGGATTGTTGATCGTCGATTTGCCAGCGATCGCCGTGTTTTTGAATCAGGCAATGTTGACGTGAGATCGCGTTGTCTTCGATGGCGATATCGCAGTCACGTTGCCGGCCCACCAGCCAGCGTTGGGCGCTATTCTGTTCAAGAGTGTACAGCATAATTTGGTTGCGACCCGTGTGGCGAATGAGCACTGCGGTAGCATTGTTAAGTCCTGGTATGGCGCTTAAATCTGGCGCCCCGGTTTTCATGGGGTTTTTGAAGTGGGTGTTGTCGCGCTCGGGCTCTGAGTTGTCGATCTGGGCCGATTCGTGTGGGGTGCGAAATGAGGTGCTATCCGGCTGTCGAAAACTTGTTGAGTCCCCAGTTTTTTGGCGGAAAGAGGTGCTGTCATCTTTGATAGGCCGTGATGCTAAGATTTCTAAGATCACGTCTGCGATAACGATTTTATCCCCTTGCCGGAGTTTTTCAGGTCTGCTGACGCGCCAGTCATTCAATAGGGTTCCGTTGGTCGATTGTTGGTCCACGAGCACGTAGTCGCTTCCCTGATGCTCAATTGTTGCGTGGCGCCGCGAAACATCGCGATCGTCGATAAAAATATCGCTGGCGGGGTCTCGCCCTATAGAGACTATGTTTGAGTCCAGGCTGATAACAGCTCCGGTATCAAAGCGTTTAATCGATATCTTATCGGACATAACATCTTGCTTTAGTCGATTTAGGTTGATGCTAGCACCGTTTTTTTCTAAGAGCGACTTTTCTAAACGGTGTCAACCTGTGTTACAAATAGCCAAGTCAACGAATTTGGGCCTAAAACTATGGCGAAAGATGACGACAAGACAGAGATGCTTTCGGCACCTACATCTAATGATGACTTGGGGTCTGACGCTCCTACGCAAGTTTTAAACTCCGATTCTGAGCCGCAATCGGACAGCGACGCCACTGAGCTACTTCATGGCTCGCCTCAGAGTAACGCAGCCCATGACAAGGCTGAGTTTGAGGCAACGCAAATTCTCAGTCCGGCAGAGTCAGTTCAATCGCCAGATGCCGAGGTTACCGAGATCTTAGACGCCCCCAGCCAAGCTATGCTCTCATCGGGTGCCGACACTGAGGCGACCCAGATTTTAGGTGCTGATGACGCTACTCTCGTGATTGGCAGTGATGACGCCACGGTGATGACGGAGGCTTTGCCGCCCGCAGAAAATAACGGGGTAACGGGTGGAACGACCGGATATACCGGTTCCACGCGCGTCAATCCAGCGGGTGCAAAAGCCCTCGATCGCGCTCAAGGCGGGGTCATCAAGGATCGCTTCGTTCTGGAGGCGCGCCTGGGCAAGGGCGGTATGGGCCAGGTCTTTCGCGCGGTGGATTTACGCAAGCAAGAGGCGCAAGACGACAATCCACGTGTTGCCATTAAATTTCTAGGTGAGGAATTTGCCAAGCACCCTAGGGCTTTAATCAGTTTGCAGCGTGAGGCCAAAAAGACGCAACAGCTTGCTCATCCCAATATCCTGACGGTGTATGACTTTGACCGTGAGGGCGACCGCGTCTACATGACCATGGAGTTGTTAGACGGCGCCCCCTTGGGTGACTGGGAAGGCATTGAGTTTATAGAAGGCAAAAAGCCGCGCGTTGAATTCCTCATCCAAGAAATGGCCACCGGTCTGGCCTACGCTCACAAACAAGGTTTTGTGCACTCCGATTTTAAGCCGGATAACGTTTTCGTGACCGAAGACGGGCGCTTGAAGATTTTGGACTTTGGTATTGCTCGAATGATGGAGGAAGCCGCCGTCGAGGCCGATTCATTTGATGCAGGAGAGCTAGGTGCATTAACAGTACGCTATGCGTCGCTGGAAATGCTAGAGGGCAATAATAAGCCTCACCCCAGTGATGATGTCTATGCTTTGGGTTTAATGGCCTATCAGCTTTATGCGGGCAAACATCCCTATGACGGCAAGTCCGCTAAAAAAGCTCTAGAGGCAGAGATGGTGCCCGAGCCTATAAAGGGGCTTAAACGGCATCAGTGGCGCGCGATTCTCGGGGCATTGCAGCTCACGCGTGATGAGCGTACTAAAACGGCAGAAGAATTTTTGAAAGCCTTCAACGGCACGCAGCAACGTAACCAAGCGCTAATCGCTATGGTTGGGGTGTTGGTGCTGGTCTCAATGTACCTCTGGTATCAGGCGCGCTTGGCGGCAGGCCCTGCGATTCCCTTTGAGGAACTCCCGATAGCAACGCAAGAGATCATAATCAACGACATCGAGATGGGTCATAAATCAATAGACGCTGGCGATTGGGATGGTGCTTCGCGTTACTTCATGAACGCTTACGATTTGCATCCGCGTAACCCAGAAGTAGAGGTAGGGCTAGAGCGTGTGCGGGATATGGTGATTGAGCGAGCTGCAGGGATGACGAATTTGCGACAAAAAGAGTACCTGCTGAAGCTAGTAGATGCCTACTCTGAACATGAGTTTTTTGCGAACGACGAGCAAATGCGAGCGCTGCGTGAACAGCTTCGCGCTGAAGTTGATTAAGCCTAGGGATGTATTGGCGAGCTGCTTTCCCAGGCCCTCAGGATGTCGGGCCATTGTTCAAGCCAGCAGCAACGATGGTCGAAGTGGTCGATGACACCAATGTTTGCGGACGGGTTGTTGTCAAAGTATTTCTGGTTGATTGCCGCAGGCACTTCGAGGTCATTTTGTCCGTATAAATGCAGTTCTTGCCCTCTTATGTGGCGGTTATTCGTGGCGGGATTTACTGAGCCACTGAGCGCCGGAGTTTCATGAAAGTTTGTCCAAGCCGTGTGGTCAAGATTGGCGCCTAACGTTAGGACTCTGGTCACCTGCGGTAATTGTTGCGCTAGCAAGACCGCGAGTGTTCCTCCGCCTGAGTAGCCCACGAGTTCGAGATTTCTGTTACCGACGATTGTTATGAGCGCTTCCGACATAGTTGCTATGACTTTTTTCGAGTAGCGATCGCTTGTCCACAGTTTGGGTCGGCAACTCGAGGGTGCCGGTTCGATATCGTAGCAGGGCCGACTGATATAATGCGTCGCTTTTGGATCCTTCAGGAAAAGTTCAAACGCCAGCCTATCCGCTCCGCTCGGGTTAGAGCTTGGTTTGCCTTTCTTCCAAGGCTTGCCGTCGCCGCCAAGGTAAACTCTTAGAGTGTCGATTGTCTTTGTACGCGTCACACTCGATAGTGGAAAAGTAGTGGTTTCTACTGCTTGATAGTGAATCTCTGGGTGTTTTTGAGCGATTTCTTTAAGTGAGGTGTTCGAGCACCCCGAGATCGCAACAGAACCCAAAACAAATGGTAGGACGCATCCAAAACCTTGCCAATTTGTAATCTTGATCGCTTGAAAGCCCAGTTGACATAGTATTTTTGCAGGGGTTGAATGTAGTAGTGTCAAAACGCGAGACAATCGCGAGCAGAGAAGAGGCGCAAAAGTCTCTCGCCTACAAGGGGGTGCGGATGTTACGAATTTGGGGGTTGATCGTGTTATCGGGCTTAGTCGCGTGCGCAGCACCGGGGCCTACTCCTTCTATACCAGAAAACGCCAAAGTTGAAGATCTGTATATTGTCGACTGTTTGCTACCAGGGCAAGTCCGGCAGTTAGGGAATACGACTTACATGACCCCAAGGCGTCCGACCCGAACGACCGCGAGCGACTGCCGTATCCGCGGCGGTGAGTACGTAGCTTACGATCGCGCCGATTACAAAACCGCTTTAAGAGTGTGGATGCCCGCAGCCGAAGGTGGCGATGCCGACGCGCAAAATTCAGTGGGCGAAATTTTTGAGCAAGGCTTAGGTACCGAGCCCAATTATGAAGCGGCCGCGTTATGGTACAAGCGCGCTGCTGAGCAAGGTCACAAAGGCGCTCAGTTTAATTTGGGCACCTTATACGAAATGGGCAAGGGCGTTCCCCAAGATAAAGTGGCTGCTCTGAATTGGTACCGTAAAGCTTGGGGTGTGAGCGATGATGAGCTGGTCACACGTTCAGACTCAGAAAAAGCTTTGGTAGCGCAAGCACAAATTGCAGCAGATGCCAGAGCGCAAGCGGCGGCTGCACAGGCCGAGGCCGAGGCGGCTAAGACCGCAGCAGATCGTGCCAAAGAGCTGGCGGCCAACGCCAAGGCCGAGGCATTAGAGGCAAATACGGCCCTGGCCCAAGCGCAAGAGCAGCTGGCGGCCGCGCCTCTGCCAGAAGCCCCGAGTGCACAGGTTCAGCTGTCAAATGCCGAGCCCGATGTATTAAAGGCAAATGGTAAGACCTTTGGGCGTTATTTTGCCTTGGTGGTGGGCAACGGCGATTACGTACATCTGAATGACTTGCCGACACCCTTAGCGGATGCAGATCGTTTGGCCGAGGTGTTACAAGATCGCTACGGATTTCAGGTGCGACGCCTTCAAAACGGTGACAATGTAGCGCTCCTGCGAGCGCTGAATGCACTCAACGACGTGCTCGAAGAGGACGATAATCTTCTGATTTATTACTCGGGTCACGGTAGTCGACGGTCAGCCGGCGCCTTTGACAACGGCTACTGGTTGCCAGTCAACGCCGAGCGTGATCAAGACACCTTTTGGTTGCCGACCGAGCAGGTCGCAGGCCATTTAGCGCGCTTGAAAGCCAAGCGCATTATGGTGGTTGCCGATTCGGCCTTCGCTGGTATGCTGGCCGATAACCCCGCGTTTTTATTGGCGACAGATCCCAGCCAGTTGCGTAGTGATGCCTATGTGAATTTGCGTTTGCCCAACCGGTCTCGATTGCTAATGACTTCAGGTGTCGATGCGCCTGTGCCCAGGTTAAAAGCCGGTTTTACGTCGGTATTTGCCGACGCCCTGATCGGCGCTTTAGAAAAGAACCAGTCGGTGCTAACAGCGCCGGCGTTGTTTTTGGATTTATTGGATGAATTGGCGGTGCGACAACCAGAGCTTGATCCTGAGTTTAAAGCTATCAAGCGTGCGGGCGACGAGATAGGGGATTTCTTTTTCGTGGCTCGCTGACGGGCATTGGTAGACGGCCAAAAGAAACTCGAGGGGATGCGATATGGCAATTTTTAGGGCCGGTGTGCTTGCAGTCTCAGCTTTATGGTCGTCGACGGTCGCGGCCCAAACAGTGTCTGTAAACTTAGAAACGTTCTCTCTGGATGAAATTGGCGCCGGATCGATCTCATACTCAGATTCTTCAGGAAGTCAGATTTGTACAGCTACGTATGGTCTCACCTGCGTTGCCACCTATGATACCTCCGCAACGGTATCACTTACCGCGGTGCCAAACGAGGGTTCTGTTTTTAGTGGTTGGTATTCCTATATCCCTGGTGGAACGGAGGGAGGGGGCCCTTGCGATGGCAATACGGCGCCAACGTGTACGTTTCCAGCGACAGAGCTCACGGGTGTAAGTTATACGATTAGCGCCGATTTCAGCTCTGATAGTGCGAGTGGAGTGCCGCCTACGGCTTCGAGCCAAACGATCACAATTTCTGCTGGGACACAAACTTTTACTGGGAATTTACCTGCAGCATCTGACTCTGAGGCCGTGTATACGCTTTTGAGTCAACCAGAGGTGGGCTCAGTAAGCTTAGATGGAAGAATTTTTCAGTACATCAATGAGGGCGGCATTCAGGCGACAGATGGGTTTACATGGTCTGTGACGAACTCTTTTGGGGCGAATAGTTATCAAACTACGTTCTTGGTTGACACATCAATGGGCCCAATCGGTCAAGACTATTTTTTTGAGGCCGTCAACGGTACAGTTTTTTCTGGAACCCTACCAACACCGACTAATTTTTCTGGTGCGGTAACTTATAGCTTGGGAAGTCAGAGTCTCCTCGGAGCTGAAATTAGTATCAATCCGGATGGCACTTTTACCTATTTATACGGCGGTGAAGCACTCGCTAGCTCTGACTCGTTTGACTACACAATTACCGACGACGATGGGTCATCTACTTACACTGTTAATGTTGGCTTTGAGGTCAATAGTCCGCCCTTCGTCTCAAGCACCAGCGAATCGCTCTCGGTGCAAGAGGATTCTGCGGCAGTCTTCACGTTTTCTGTATTCGATACAGAGGGTGATGACTTTGTCATCCTACAGATTACTGCGAATGACGGCACACTTGAGGCGGCTGAACCGCCAAGTATTGACGATTTTGGCACCAATATCTCCCTGTCGTACACACCCTCTCTGGATTTTTCTGGAACTGACTTTATTACTGTAGAAATCCAAGCATTGACGTGGAATACGGAGCGAACGTCATATCTATTCCCTGTAAATGTGGTGGCGGTG
>NZ_CBFHWH010000065.1:0-11502 GCF_965659035.1 Aequoribacter sp.
TGAAGCAGATTGGCGCCAAGGATGGACTGGGGGCACGGGGTTATTTGCCGCCAAATCGGACCTTTAATGATCGCCTCGATTTGGACATCGAGGGTGTTAAGTTAAGTTTGATTCATGCTCCAGGCGAGACTGATGACCAAATTGTAGTGTGGCTCCCAGACCTTAGGGTGCTTTTGCCTGGTGATAATGTGTATAAAGCCTTTCCCAATCTCTACACCATTCGAGGAACCCCGTATCGCGATGTTCGCAAGTGGTCTCAGAGTGTTAGGGCGATGGCCAAGCTTAACCCTAAAGTCATGGTGCCAAGCCATACCGAACCGGTTGTCGGTGAGGAAAATATTAACGCGTTGCTCACGGATTACGCGGATGCTATTCAGTTTGTGCACGATCAGACTATTCGTTTGATCAACGAGGGTTTGCGCCCTGATGAAATTGTTCAGCGAATTCAGCTGCCACAAAACCTTGCCAAACATCCTTGGTTACAGCCGTTTTATGGCACAGTAGACTGGGCCGCGCGCTCGGTCTATTCGGGGTACCTAGGTTGGTTTGATGGAGACAGCGTAGATTTGTTCCCGACACCCAAGCGGACAAAAGCGGCCCGTCTGATAGCCTTGATGGGTGGTGTCGACGCGGTGTTAAGCGAGGCCAGTCGGTATTTGAAGCAAGACCCACAGTGGGCTGCGGAGTTAGCCGATTATGTGTGCACTGCGGATTCAAGCAACACTCGAGCTCGGGAGCTGAAGGCGTCTGCTTTGCGGGCTATGGCTGAAGTAGAAGTCAACCCAAATGCCAGAAACTGGTACCTATCCGAAGCTTTAGAGCTGGAGGGAAAGGTCGTGTTTGAACCAAGGCCGACAGATGCTGAGCGTTTGGCTTACGCGCAAACCTTCCCGATCGAAAATGTCTTAGAGCTTATGACCGTGTCATTGAACCCGGCCAAAAGTGCGGGGGTCAGCGCGAGCGTCGAATTTGTTTTTCCCGATCAAAGTAAACGGTTCTTACTCACCGTGCGTAACCAGATACTACTGATCGATCGTTTGAATGAACCTGCAGCAGATGCGGTCCGAGTCACCGTAAATGTCAATGACTGGGTAGCTCTGGTGACTCAAAACGACTCTTTACCCGCGGCTCTGGCCAGCGGACGGGTGGCCACAGATGGTGTCAGCGATCTGCCGGCTTTACTGAAGTTCTTAGCAATGTTTACCGATTAACAAAGAAGAGGTGATTTAACGTGGATACACGATTTTCAGATGAAGACCTCGCCTTCAGAGATGAAGTGCGTGCATTTTTTAAGAATGAATACACTCAAGAACTGCAGGATCGGATGAAGGATAAAGCGACCTTCAAGGCGGCGGTGATTGAATGGCAGAAAAAGCTCCACGCGAAAGGTTGGATTGCTCCCGGTTGGCCCGTTCAGTACGGTGGTACAGGCTGGACACCGACGCAAAAGTACATTTATGACTCGGAGCGCGCCTCGGCGGGCGTTCGTGATAACGTCCCCTTTGGATTAACCATGGTGGGTCCTGTGATCTACAACTTTGGTACCGAAGAGCAAAAAGCGCAATTCTTGCCTCGAATCTTAGCCAGTGATGACTGGTGGTGTCAGGGTTACTCTGAGCCAGGTTCAGGCTCAGATTTAGCGTCCTTAAAGACGAAAGCAGAGCGCGATGGCGACGATTATATCGTCAATGGCGCAAAAATTTGGACCACCTATGCGCAGTACGCTGAGTGGATTTTCTGTTTGGTGCGCACCAGCAATGAGGGCAAGAAACAAGAGGGTATTAGCTTCCTGCTGATCGATATGAAAACACCCGGAATCAAAGTGAACCCTATTGTTTCTATCGATAACCACCACAGCTTAAACGAGGTCGAATTCAACAACGTTCGTGTTCCTGTTGCTAATCTTATCGGCGAAGAGAACCGCGGTTGGCATATTGCGAAATCGTTGCTTGAGCATGAACGTACCGGTATTGCCGGCGTGGCCGACTGTAAGCGCGCTGTGACTGAAATTAAACGACTCGCGTCCGTCGAAGTGAACGGTGGTAAGGCTTTGATCGATAATCCCAACTTTCAAAGTCGTTTGGCCGACATCGATATTGAATTAATGGCTTTGGAGTATACGGAACTGCGTGTGCTAGCCAGCCTGTCGAGCGGGGGTGCACCTGGCCCTGAGTCATCAATGTTAAAAATCAAAGGCACCGAGATGCAGCAGGCAACTCAAACTCTAATGATGGATTTGGCCGCTTATTATCAGGGCGTATTGCCAACAGATCTTAGCCCCGAAGTGCTTGGGCATTCCTTTGGCTCCCAAGCTCGTCAGTCGTTTATGTACGGCCGTGCTTCCACTATTTACGGTGGTTCGAACGAAGTACAGAAAAACATCATCGCGAAAGCCGTGCTTGGCTTGTAAGGTAGGAGTAAATACATGAATTTTGATTTTAGTGAAGAGCAAGGCATGCTGCGCGACAGTGTAGCAAAGTACGTGCAAGATGATTACGACTGGGAGACTCGCAAAGCGATCGCGGCGAGCGATGGCGGTATGAGCCCCGACAATTGGCAAACCTTTGCTGAGTTGGGCTGGTTATCGGTGCCTTTTGAAGAACAATATGGTGGTTTTGGCGGTGGTCCAGTGGATGTCATGGTCATGATGGAAGAGTTTGGTAAAGGCCTGGTGTTAGAGCCTTACTTGGCGACTGTTGTGCTGTTTGGTGGTTTACTGCAAAAGGGCTCTAACGATGCTTTGAAAGAAGCCTTAATCCCAAGCATTATTGATGGTTCTTGCTTAGGTGCGTTTGCGTACCTGGAGCGTCAAAGCCGTCACGAGATGAGCGATGTTCTGACGACAGTGGCCGCGGATGGTGATGATCGTATTATTAACGGCGAGAAGGTGGTGGTATTCAATGCAGCCAATGCCGGGCAATTCATCGTTTCCGCGCGAGCCAGTGGAAACCAGGCTGATAAAGACGGCTTGTCCTTGTTCGTGGTGCCTGCTGATGCCGAGGGTCTTGAGTTGGTCTCGTATCGTTTGATGGACGGTCAGGTGGTTGCCAATGTTCGCTTTAATAATGTGCGTGTGCCCGCAAGCAACGCCGTTTGTGCCGAAGGCGAGGCGTGGGATCTCATTAACGACGTAACGCAAGACGCGATCTTGGCGGTTAGCGCTGAGGCTTTAGGCATTATGGGGCAGTTGAACTCGAAAACGGTTGAATACACCAAAACTCGTGAACAGTTTGGTGTGAAAATTTCGATTTTCCAGGCGCTGCAACACCGCATGGTCGAGACCTTTATGGCTTACGAGCAAACGAAATCTCTGCTCTACCGTGCTGTTTGCGATTTTGAAGCGGACAAGCCCGAGAAACGAGAGTCGTTATTGGCTCTAAAAATCATGATCGACAAAGCGGGTAAGCTGATTTACAGCGAAGCGATACAGATGCACGGTGGCATGGGCATTACCGATGAACTCGATATTGGTCACTACGCCAAGCGTTTGATGATGATTGGAACAGCGTTTGGTGATGCGATGCATCACTTGACTGAGTTTACCGACGTACGCTACGCAAGCTAGGAGATCAGCGCATGGATATTAAAGGCAGCGTTGTTGTTGTAACCGGCGGTGGCAGTGGTATTGGCAAAGCTCTATGCGAGCGGTTTGCTGCAGAGGGAGCTGAAGCCATCGTTGTGGCAGATTTGAATCGAGAGGCAGCGCAGTCTGTTGCGGATTCGCTGTCTGGCGTCGCCTTTGGTGTCGATGTGCGAGATGAGTCCCAAATTGAAAAGATGGTTGATGATGTCATCGAGCAATTTGGGCGCATTGACTTGTTTTGCTCTAACGCAGGCATCATTGCGGGTGATGGTCCACAGTGGTGGGCCACCTCTGCGCCGAACAGTGTTTGGCAGGCGATGTGGGACATTCATGTGATGTCCCATGTCTATGCTGCTCGCGCCTGTTTGCCGAGCATGATAGAACGTGGTCAAGGCTACTTTTTAAACACTGCCTCAGCTGCGGGTCTGTTGAGCCAAATTGGTGATGCGGCCTATTCCACAACTAAGCACGCTGCGGTGGGTTTTGCTGAGTCTTTAGCTATTACTCACGGAGACGACGGCATTAAAGTCAGCGTTCTATGCCCTCAAGCCGTTGATACCCCTATGATTCAAACTGTCGAGGCGGGTGGTGTGGCAGGTGTTGATGGTGTTGCAACGCCCCAACACGTCGCCGATTGCGTTGTGGCTGGCATAAAAGAGGAGAGATTCTTGATTCTGCCTCACCCACAAGTGGACCAATATCGTGGTGCCAAAACTGCAAACTATGACAGGTGGATAGGAGGTATGCGAAAATTACGGCGAGCTTACCCTAAACCCGAGTTGTAATGCAGACCAATATCACGCCGGATACCGAAGTCCAAGAACGATTTGCCCGAGCTATTTTTAATGGTTTAGAGGCATATTTCGCTGAATTTCAGAACATTACCCTAGCCGCTCGCTCTCGGTTTGAACGAGCGGATTGGTTGGGTATGCACAAAGCCTCGACCGAGCGCATTGATCTCTACAAGAAAAAAGTGGGTGAGGTCATTCGCTACGTCGATGTGATCGCAGGTACCAATAAAAATGAGTACCCTTTTTGGCGCGCTGTTAAGCAATATTATTCAGGCTTGATCGAAGGGCACAGCAATTTTGAAATTGCAGAGACCTTTTTCAACTCGGTCTATTGTTCGGTATTTGAGCATCGTCTGATCAAAGACGATCATGCCTTTGTGTTTTCTACGCAAGGTGACATGCCAAAGTCCGACATGACCCGAGTTTATCGCTCATACGCTTGGGAAGACGATCCGTCTGTAACGTTTCGAGCTTTGCTGAAAGACTATGAGTTTGCGATCCCCTATGAAGACTTGGGACGTGATCTGGACTCGATCAGCCGATTGCTGAGCTCTTTTCTGGCACCAAAGTTCACTTTACTGCCAGGTCAAACCGAAGTTCAGGTGCTAGAGCATCACTTTTTTAGAAATAAATGCGCGTATATCGTTGGACGCATCGTGACGGGCGATGACAGTATGCCTTTCGTTATTCCGCTGTTGCACTCTGAAGAACACCAAATTTACGTCGACACCATACTGTTTGGGTCGGATCGGGTGAGTGTGATTTTTAGTTTCACCCGTTCGTACTTCATGGTGGACGCCAGCGTGCCGTCTAAGTATGTGCGCTTTTTGCAGCACCTAATGCCGGCTAAGCCTATTTCCGAAATATACAGCGCCATGGGCTACAACAAACACGGTAAAACCTACTATTACCGATGTGCAACGCGGCACATGCAGACGACCAATGATAAGTTCATTATCGCGCCAGGGATCAAAGGCATGGTGATGAGTGTGTTTACCTTGCCGTCCTATGATTTCGTATTCAAGATTATTAAAGACCGCTTCACCCCGCCCAAGGAGATGACGCGAGAGCAGGTAAAAGCCAAGTACCGCTTCGTGAAACGAGCCGATCGCGCAGGCCGCATGGCGGATACGCAAGAGTTTAATCAGTTGGTGTTAGACCGCAGTCGCTTCTCGGATGAGTTGATGGAGGAGTTGTACGAGGTTGCCCCCTCGATCATTCATGAAAAGGGCTCGGCGCTGATCATTGACCACGTCTACGTCGAGCGCCGCATGACGCCTTTGAACCTGTATTTGCAAAACGCAACGGACGAACAAGTATATGACGTGATGGATGAATACGGTAACGCCATCAAACAGCTTGCGGCGGCCAATATATTCCCAGGTGATATGCTGTTGAAGAACTTTGGGGTCACTCGGCATGGTCGTGTTGTGTTTTACGATTATGACGAAATTGTCCCCTTGGTCGAATGCAATTTTCGCAAGATTCCGGCGCCGCGCACTGAAGCGGAAGAAATGGCCAGTAAACCGTGGTATACGGTTGGTCCTAACGATATTTTTCCGGAAGAGTTCAGATTATTTTTCTCGGGCAATCAGCGCGCGCGTAAAGTCTTTGATCAAATGCATAGCGACTTGTACGAAGCAAAATTCTGGCAAAATCTGCAAGATAAAATTAATTCCGGATACGTCGAAGATTTTTTCCCTTATCGACGTAAATACCGTTTCAATCCATTGAAGAAAACAGGATAAAACTGTGGCCACTATTATGATGATTCGCCACGGCCAGGCGTCGTTTGGTACAGATAATTATGATCAGCTCTCGACGCTCGGGCAGCGCCAAGCTGATTTGATGGGCGAGTATTTTCGCGATACGGGTGTTGTGTTTGACGCGGCCTACTCGGGCCAGCTATCGCGTCAGCGTGAAACCTGCCAGCGCGTGTTGGCAAGTCAGCCCAATGCCGTAGAGCACAGCATCGACCCCCGCTTCGATGAAGTTCGTAATGACGAGCAAGTCGAGATTTTATTTCCCGTTTTGGCAGAATCCGAACCGCGCCTGAGTAGGTTAATGGAAAGCGCGATGCAGGACTCTAAGCATTATCAAAAAATTATCGAAGCGGTGTTTACGAACTGGGTTACACGTGCAGAGCCCTATCCTGGCATACAGAGCTGGCAAGAGTATTCAGAAGGCGTGATGTCGGGCTTGTACGATGTGATGCGCAACGAAGGCTCGGGTAGGACGGTGGGTATTTTTACCTCTGGCGGTACGATAGCGACTGCTACTGCCCTCGTATTGGGTGTGGGTGCCGATTTGGTGTATCGGTTTTATGAGCCTGTGATTAATTGCTCGATTACGCAGTTCTTTTATTCGGGCGATAAAATCTCGTTAAGCCACTTTAATGACCATTCCATTTTGCATAAGCTTAGTGCTAACTTGGGCGAGCGGTTGGTGACTTATCGATGATCGAAGTTGTTTTTGTTCGACACGGCGAAGCAGCGCATAGCTGGGGGGAGCACACGGATCCCGGTCTAAGCGAGTTGGGCAAACAACAAGCGGAACATGCAGCGTACACTCTAACAGGTATTGTTCCGAGTGAGCTTGTGCTTATATCGAGCCCCAAGCTTCGGGCGCAGGAAACGGCAGCCCCCTTAGCCGATTTGCGCAGCGCACCTGTAATGATCGATGCCAACTTTCAGGAGGTTCCCAGCGTTACCGATTTAGCTAACCGACAAGAATGGTTAAAGGGTTTAATGCGAAGTCGCTGGAGCGAGGTTAAAGAACCCGTAGTGAACGCCTGGCGCGATAATATTATCGAGGGAGTTCATCGCTTGGGCCATCATTCGGTGATCTTTACTCACTTCATGGTACTGAACGTCATTATCGGCCACATACGTCAAGACGATCGGGTGCTGCAATTTTGGCCGGATAACGCCTCCATAACACGCTGTCGGCTAAATAACGGAACACTGGAATTGGTGGGGTTGGGTGCCGAGCTCGACACCCACGTGAACTAAGCTTTCTTAGGGCGTACTCGGGCTAGACTTTCTTGCACCGAAGAGGCGACTAAGACGCCATCTCGATTATAGAAGCTGCCCCGACTGAACCCTCTATTCCCAAAAGCGCTGGGGCTGTCCTGATCCGCCAGCACAAAGTCATCTACTCTAAACGGGCGATGGAACCAGAGGCCATGGTCAAGACTTGCCGCTTGCACATCATCCTGAGCCGGAGACGCAGGATGCGGATACATTGCGGTGCCTAATAAACCGTAATCAGAGATGTAAGCCAGCAGCACTTGGTGTAGGCGATGGTCGTCGGGTAATTCTTTTTGTACCCTAAACCAGAACTGCTGATGGGGTTCCATTGGTTCTGGATTGATGTAGTCTCGCCGGTGCACGTTACGGCGCTCAATGGGGAAGTGGTTTGGTGGACGTAACACGTTTGACAAACGTTCAGCGTGTTTCTCCCAATATTCCTCGTCCGTTTCTACCGTCTCGGGCTCTGGCGCTGGCGGCATCGGCATTTGGTGTTCAAAGCCTTCTTCCATTTTATGAAATGACGCTGACATATTAAAAATAGGAATACCGTCTTGCTTGGCGATAATTCGTCTTGTGGTGAAACTGCCGCCATCCCGGATGGGATCCACTTCAAACAATATTTGTTTTTGCGGGTTACCTGGGCGTAAAAAATAGGCGTGCAAGGAGTGTGCTGGGCGGTCTTCGTCGACGGTGCGTCCGGCAGCGTTTAGGCACTGAGCAAGCACTTGGCCACCAAAGATACGAGAGGGTTTGGCCGGGCTTTGCCCAACAAATACATATTTGTCGATCTGCTCTACGTTCAGGTAATCAATAAGTTTATCGATGTCCATTAGTTGTCCTGTGGGATTAAAAAACCATTGATTAGTGCATCGAAGTATTCAACGGCAGTATCGGGAATGTTGTCGATAGGGCGCCATGCTCTTAATTCCATTGCAGCGTTCAGTGCTCCGGTGATTAAGTTCTCTGCGACCAGGGTGTTAATAGGGCGTATCGTTTGATCTTCGATACCTTGCTCCAAAAAATGGCGCATCATGCGGTTGGTATTATTTGTTCTTCTTAGAATAGGTTTACGGTGCTCTTCTGCCAGCGCGGTAATCGTGTTGTAGCGCACAAGCGGGCCCGCCTCAGAGAGCTGCAGACCGAACAATTGATGGCAGGTGCTGACGACTTTGTTTAAACCCATGTCATCACGTTCGACGATGGGAGCATACGCAGCTTCGATTTGATCTAAAGAGTAGTCATAGCAGCGATACAGTAATTCATCTTTTGAGTTGATGTGGTAGTAAAACGCACCTTTAGATACATTTAAAAACTCAGCGATTTCATCAAGTGAGGTGCCGCTAAATCCTTTACGGTTGAAAAACCGCGTACCCGCCTTAAAAAAAGCTTCTTGCTTTAAGCGGTTTTGAGCATCTCGGTCAAAACCTGGTTGAACCGGGGGCGACTGCAGTTTTTGTTCGGGTATTTGTTCGTAACTGTAGGGGGCAGCGGCTACACCTGACAAAATGATAGATGCTGCTGCCTCAGCTAAGGCTGGAATCTCATCATTGGGGACGGGCTCCAGCCAATAAAAACTCCAATCCAGTGCGCCAATCAGGGCTCTCGTTGACGTCGTAGTCCGAACCTGTCTGAACTCGCCCGCATCAATACCTTGCTGGATAAACTCCCTGAGTTTTTTGAACATAGCAATATAGCCATGCTCTATTTCTGATCTACGTTTCTCTTTTAAACTGGCTATTTCTAGCAGGGCAGCTACATGATGTCCGCTGCCCTCTTTAGCTAAGCGAATTGCTTCGAAATGGGCGTTGATGTAAGCACGGATACGGTCGCTGGCGCTGCTTTGAGTTTGTTCTATTTCTGATAAAGTACTGAGCACCCCTTCGAGCGTGGCCTTATAACACTGATAGATCAGGTCTTCTTTGGTTTTTACGTAGTAGTAAAGACTGGTCTTTGTTAAGCCAAGAGTCGCGGCCACGTCAGCCAGCGTGGTGGCGCGGGCGCCTTTTGAGTTGAATAGCTTTGCGGCTTCGGACAAGATGGCGGCTCTTTTGGCCGCGTGTTGGGCTGTTTTGTCAAATGGCGAGCCCTGGCTCAGAGCTGCAGATTTAATAATTGAATTCTTGGGCAAGGTCAGTCTCGATTACTTAGGGTTCAGCATACTGAACTTTAGGTATTTTTTTTGTCGCTGTCTAGGGTAAGCTTTAGTACAAATTAGTGAATTGCCCCACATTTATTATTCTTAAGGATCATTTATGACCGACACCATTCAATTTAATGTTCGAGGCAGCATTGCGGAAATTACGCTAAATAATCCTGCGAAACACAACAGTCTTGGCAAGACAGAGCTCGATGCTCTGGCAATCTGTCTTAAGGCGGTAGCAAACGACGCTGAGTTCAGAGTGCTGGTGATCAAGGGTGCAGGAGGCAAGACCTTTTGCGGCGGCGCCTCTTTAGTAGATTTGCGTAACGGAGCGATTACCGGTGACGATTTTCAGGCGGTCACAGATCTTATTTCCTCTTTAAACATTCCAACCGTAGCGGCACTTAATGGCAGTGTATTCGGTGGGGGGGCAGAGCTCGCCTTAAGCTGCGATTTTAGAATCGGTTGCGCGGGTATGATTTTGCGCGTGCCACCGGCTACGATGGGATTGTGCTACCCGATTTCAGGAATTTGCACCTTCGTACGCAAATTAGGACCGACCTTGAGTAAGCGTTTGCTACTGGCTGCCGAGAAGCTGGAAGACGATGAGTTGTTGTCGCTTGGCTTTTTGGACCACTTGGTTTTACCCGCCGAGTTCGAGTCTACGGTGGACCGCTATGCCGATCAGTTGGCCGCGAATGCACCCCTGTCGGTGCAGGGCATGAAGCAAATCGTCGATCAAATTATGAACGGCGGGCTAGATCATGAGTGGGCGCAGGCAATCGCTGATCAATGCTGGAACTCGGCGGATCTGCAAGAAGGCTTGGCCGCTCAAAAAGACAAACGTACGCCGGTGTTTAACGGCGCTTAATCACTTTTCGGCCAGACAAGTGCGAGCTGATTGGGATTGCTGTCTTCCGCCTCAACCGAAAATGCGCCCAGAGCCACAAGCGGTTGCAGCAAGCGGTCAGTGAGCAGCGCTGATGGAGTATCTAGCGCGTGACCCAAAGCAATGAGGAGCCCGAACTTATTGTCGGCTTGGTTCAGCGTCTTGATATTTACCGCGGTGCTTATGACTTGGTGTGTAAGATAGTTGTCGGGCAGCCATTCGAGAATTCCGACCAGTACTGCGTACAGTTGGACCGAGGCATGTACTTCAAGGGCGCTATTATCTAAGTCGACTAAGGGAATATATTTGGGCTGATGTGCCGGTTTGGTCTCGTGGTACTGCTCGAAGGCCAGGTGAACTAACTCTGAGACGTAGTAGCTGGCGTCGGCACGCTGCGAGATTAAGCGCTCATGCAAATAGCTTGTGCACTTTATCAGGTGCTCTACAGCGAAGTTGGGCTCGCCGGCTTGCTCTGACTCGTTTGACAGCGTACTGATCTCGGCAAGCACTGACTGGAAGAGGTCGTCTCGACTACTGAGTAGTTGCTTAAATCGTTCAATGCGATGGTAGAGCGTTTCAGTATTGCCTTCGGTGGCCTCAACCATTTCTCTGGATAAGGCGACGGCTTTTATTTGCAGTTGGACAGTGTCGTAATAACGTTTAAAGAGCCACAGGGCCACTATTGTGAAGCTCGCATACAAGGTATAAGCCCACCAAGTTGCCCAAGGCGCTGCTTTGACAATGATATCGATACTGATGCCTTCGTTGTTCCAGACCCCGTCAGCGTTGGCTCCAATAACTTTTAGAGTGTATTCGCCGGACGACAAATTGGTATAGGTCGCTGAAGGCGTGTGTCCGCCGTCAATCCAGTCATCGTCTAGGCCCTCTAGTTTATATTTGTAGAGGCTTCGATTCGGATTTATGTAATCCATTACCGCAAATTCAGCTGAAAAATGGTAAGCGTCGTGCGGCAAGGTAATATCCTGTATTTGATGCAGAGGTGCCGCGATTTTCATTTGCTCGCCTTTTACCGCGAAAGAGGTGAAGTTTAGCTTTGGGGGTGGAGT
>NZ_CBFHWH010000066.1:0-1163 GCF_965659035.1 Aequoribacter sp.
TATCTGAGCTTGCAGTCCCTATTTTGGTTGCGGGCCGAACCATTGGTGTTATTGACTCTGAACATTCTGAGCCACATTTTTACACTAAGCGTCATCAGCAAACCCTAGAGGCTTTGGCGTCGATTATCGCTGCGAAGTACCAGCAAGCGCGTTTACTGCAAGACCTTAAAAAATCTGAAGAAGAAGCACTGCATCTAGCGACACATGATGCGCTTACTGGGCTCCCTAACAGAGCACAGTTTTTATCCTGGGCGCAGCAAGCGATCAATCGAACGGATGGACCGCGGACATATCTTGCGATGATTGATTTAGATCGCTTTAAGTCGGTAAACGATCGTTACGGACATGAAGTGGGGGACCGATTGTTGTGCGAAGTGGCTCGTCGTTTCCAATTCGTGCTTCCCGATACCGTGAAATTCGCTCGCCTTGGCGGTGATGAATTTGCGTTTATCGCAGAACTTGATTCTGCCGATGCACTTAAATTAGGCGATGCGATTGTTCAGTCTTTGACCGACGCCATTAACTTAGAAGTGGATTTGGTCGTGGTCGGTGCTTCAGTAGGGATTGCGGTATTGGATGACTTCGTTCACAAGGTCTCGCACTGGCTGCGACGCGCGGACGCGATGTTGTACCAACAGAAAGCATCGGGTGAATCGGGCGTGATGGTTTATCCCGAGGGTGAAAATCAAAAAATCCCGGTAGAGGTCGTGATACACACAGAGTTGTCCCGAGTCATTGATGCAAAGACACTTGATATTGCGTTGCAACCGATTGTTGCAATGGATACTTCTGAAATTTTGGGATTTGAAGCTTTAGTGCGTTGGACCCATCCGAAGTATGGTTCTATTCGACCTGATCAGTTTATTCCTGTCGCAGAGCGGTCGGGTTTAATTCGCTTACTTGATACTTGTGTGGTTGAGAAGGTGAGTGAGCTATTTAGGGTGATTGGTGACCAGCAGTCCATTTCAATCAATCTGTCTTCAGCAAGTCTGTCGATGTTAGAGCGAAATCAAGCCCTAATGACGCTCGCCGAGCGTGTCGGTCACCGCCTTTGCGTGGAAGTAACGGAACGCTCTATGGTTGCTAATTTTGAACTCGCTGCTAAGGCTCTGCAGCGTCTGCGTGCACTAGGTGTGAAGGTGTTTTTGGACGACTTTGGTACG
>NZ_CBFHWH010000066.1:1173-11398 GCF_965659035.1 Aequoribacter sp.
TTATTTGCAAAAACTTCCCGTGGATACGCTAAAAATTGATCAGTCATTTATCAAGAGTTTGTCGGAAAATACGCCAGAGGAATCGTTGGTTAGGACCATTGCTGCGCTTGCCGCAAGTTTGGATCTTGATGTCATCGCCGAGGGTGTAGAGACAAAGGAGCAACAGGGTCAACTGCAAGCACTGGGATTACGAAAGGCGCAGGGGTATCTGTACGGTAAACCAGAGTTACGCTGGGTGCCGTCGTTGGGGTGAGTCTCGTGAGCGCTTATGGTAGTCTAGCGACCTCCGCCCTTAGCTCAGATGGATAGAGCGTCCCCCTCCTAAGGGGAAGGTCTCAGGTTCGAATCCTGAAGGGCGGGTCAAACCCACTCGGGTGCATAGTCGGCATCCCTATGGCCGGTTGATTTCGGCTCAGCGAAGCGTAATCAACGTGACTTCCTCCGCAAATAAACGGTGTCACACGTAGGACACTGATACTTCGCATCGTACCGCCATTTTTCAAGCCACGTTCTATGTTGTCGCTGCAAAGCTACTTTGAGCGTGCCGCATATTCGACAATCCCCCAGTAAAAAGCATGTAACCTTTTGATTTTTATGGTTTAAATTCGGGGGGGGGGGGGGGTACTGTTCCCTTGTTCACACCTTTATGATCAGCACGTAAATATAAAACAAAACTTTTATTTAAGCGAGCGCTGGTCTTGTTTTTTTAACCTCCGGCGAACTTGACCTTGTACCCAATCGACTCCAAATACGTCTTTATCTTCTCGCGCTGGTCGCCTTGAATCTCGATGTCAAAGTCCTTGACAGCACCGCCGACGCCGCATTGCTGTTTTAGCTGCTTGGCTAAGGTTTTTAAATCAGCGCCAGCCAAGCCCAGTCCACTTACAATCGATACCGTTTTGCCTCCGCGTCCCTTATTGCTGCGCATAATGCGGACCCAGCCATCGCCTGCCGGCGGGGCGGTAGGGCCACATTGGCACCGAGCCTCGGGCTGGCCACAGCCGTGGCACAGCCTGCCGTGCTCGGTTGAATAGACAAGGCCTGATTTCTTCCCCATGGCGGTTTCCTGATGTCACTCGTCGGTCAATGGTCAAAGGTAAAAGTTTAACGCATTGGTGGTTACGCTGGCGAATCATCGTTATGATTGGGGATTACCTCCGGCACACAGTTGGCGCGAAATGACCGAGACAAAGACAGGCCCTCATCTCTACTCTTTGGAAGCACAAATCGTGGATCTGCAGACACGTTTGGTATTCGCCGAGGAGGCGCACGCAGAGCTCGACGATATTGTTGCTCGGCAGGACGTAATGATTCGTGAGCTAAAACGCCAACTAGATGAGTTACGCGGAGAGCTGGAAGCAGCAAGCGCGCAGTGGGGTGAAACAAACGCTGTTGAACGCCCCCCACATTATTGACCCTTACCAACAATAAAGGAGAATAACATGAGCGACGGAGCTAGAGTCGATACCCCGGAACAGGCGGCCTTCAGAGAGCACTGCCGATCTTGGCTGGCAGCAAATCACCCCGGCGAACCGCCAGTCCGTTTGCCGCAAAGCGCCATCGAGATCATGAACAGCGATCAAATGGATTTCTTACAGGCTTGGCAGAAGTCGGCCTATGACGCAGGTCTGGTCGGTTGCGACTACCCTGAGTTTTGTGGCGGCGGAGGCCACACGAATTTTCAGCGGATAGCCAATGATGAGATGATTCGTGCTAAGACGCCGATCTTGCCTAACGTTATTGGCTTAGGTATGGCAGCGCCGACGATTCTGAACCACGCCAGTGATGAGCTAAAAGCCGAGTTACTGCCTCGCTTGCTATCGGGTGAAGATATTTGGTGTCAGGGATTCAGTGAGCCGGGCGCTGGCTCGGATTTGGCAAGTGTGCAAACCTTTGCCGAGCCCACGGATGATGGTAAGTGGGTGATCAATGGTCATAAAGTGTGGACGAGTTTGGCGCACTTTGCGAGCTGGATGATTATTTTGGTGCGCACGGATAAGTCGCACAAATACGACGGCCTCAGCTATTTTGTGGTGCCCATTAAATCTGCCTTGGGCAAAGGCGTTACTGTTCGCCCCCTGATTAAGATGACAGGTGAGCTTGGCTTCAACGAGGTCTTGTTCGAAAACCTTGTGGTGGACGACCGCATGCGCCTAGACGAGCTCGGTAAGGGCTGGCAGGTGGCCATGACCACGCTGCTATTCGAGCGCGGTGCGGGTAACCTGGATACACCGCGAGCCGGAGGCATGACATCGAAGGCCTCGTTCACAACCTCCGTGAGCGCGGTCGTGAAACTTGCGAAAGAGACAATGCGCGGCGGCAAGCCGGTGTCGGACGATCCGGTCATGCGTGACAAAATCATGCAGGAGTTGGTCCGCGAAGAAGGCTTTATTCAGACCTCGCGGCGTGGACGGGTGCCCGAATTAACCGACCATCCGATGCGTATACCGCTGCAAGGTAAGGTGCAGGTAAGCGAATTGCATCAGCGAACTGCGAATCTAGCCATGGAAGTCGGAGGTGCTAAAGGCTCCTTATACCTAGGCGACGACGCTGCGCTGGAAGGCGGGCAGTGGACATTGGGCTACATGAACTCCTTTGGTTTCACGATTGCTGCCGGCACCAGCGAAGTACAACGTAATATTTTGGGCGAGCGTGTGCTCGGCCTGCCGAAGTCTAAATAGGAGGGTTTGACCATGGCACAACCAAAGAATTTTGGCTACGACGCGGATGCCGCAGCCCTCAAAGCGCAAGCAGAAAAGTTTTTTAATGATCGTTTGCCGGTGGATCAACTGCATGCCCTAGTGGCGCACGATTCGACCCCCGAGCGCGATCCCGTGGTGGATTGGAAGCCCGAAATCTGGGCTGAAATGGTGGAACTCGGCTGGTCAATTCTAACCGTGCCTGAAGAAAAAGGCGGTTTAGGTTTGCCCCTGGTAGCTGTCGCAGGTTTAATTGAAGCACAAGGTAAAGCCGCCTGCCCAAGCCCTTTGCTTGAAACCCTGAATTCAGGTTTAGTGCTATCGCATTGTGATCAAGCCGACGCTGGGTTTGAGGCGATCTTAGAGGGTAAATCGGTAGCGCTGGCCTTTGCCGATCAGCACGGTAGCTATGAGCCAAGTACAACTCAGGTGCAGGCAAGCGGTGGGGTACTCAGCGGTACGGCGTATTTTGTGCAAGAAGCCGGTAAAGTCGATGCACTGCTGGTTGCTGCGCAATCCGATAGCGGTATTGCTTGGTACTGGGTCGATAAGAGTGCGGCAGGTGTGAGTGTAAAACAAGACGCCATTATCGATTTAACACGTGATCAGGCGACGGTTACCTTTGACGGGGTGTCTGCCGTTAAATTGGGTTCGGACGCATGTGCCGCTTTTACGGCCGCACACCCCGCAATTTCTGCGCTCTTGGCTGCCGATGTCGTCGGCGCAGGCGAATGGTTATTGCAAACTACGGTTGAGTATGTGAGCGTGCGCAAGCAGTTTGAGCGTCCGCTGGGATTTTTCCAAGGCGTTAAACACCCATTAGTCAATGTGATGATGGCAATTGATGAAACCAAGTCACTGGCTTACAGCGCGGCCTGTGCTTATGACTGCGTCGAGCCCAACACCCAGAAAGCAGGTCACGTAGCCAAGGCCTCAGCGGCCGATACGGCTGATTTTTCAGCGAGCCGAGCGGTGCAAATGCACGGTGGTATAGGCTTCACCTGGGAGTGCTACGTGCACTTGTATTTTAAACGTCAGATGCACAGCAAAGCCTTGTACGGCGATGCGGTTTGGCATCGCGCCAAGCTGGCTGACATTGTATTTGGTCCTATAGCGGCGTAACTAGAAAGGTAAGGTATGAGCAAGTCAACTTGGGCTTTGGTGGCCCTAGCGTTTTTCGGTGGTCTGTATGTGTTGTTTCAAATGGCAACTCGTACGCCGGAGCCGCCCGCACATCAGGTATTTATTGATGGCACGGTTCTAACGATGAACGCAGAAGCGCCCATCGCCGAGGCGATATCGGTACGTGGTGACACGATTGAGGCGGTGGGCAACACCGAGGATATTATGGCGCTCGTCACCGACGAAACTGAGGTCCACGACTTGCTCGGCCGAACCTTGCTACCCGGATTTATCGATGCTCATGGGCATTTTCCGGGTTCGGGAATGTATTCTTTAGTCGCCAATCTCAGCAGCCCGCCGGTGGGGGACGTCCTAGACATGGCGATGCTGATCGAGCGCTTGCGCGCGCAAGCTCAGTCGAAAGCGCCGGGTGAATGGGTCATAGGGCTAAGCTATGACGACACCGCGATTGCCGAGCAACGTCATCCGACTCGCTTGGATTTGGACAAGGTTTCGACCGAGCAACCGGTTGTGGCACTGCACAGCTCGTTACACTTTGCTACCGTCAATACCAAGGCGCTAGAGTTGCTGGGCATTGATCCGACAACGCCTGATCCAGAGGGCGGTGTGATTGTCCGCGATGAGCAGGGGCGGGCCACAGGTGTGCTTGAAGAGAACGCGATGATGAGCCTGATGCAAGAGGTCTTAAGTTTTGGCGCGTTTGAAGGTTTTTTAATGACGAAAGCCGCTGTTAAGGACTATGCGCAGCATGGCGTCACAACGGCAAATATGGGAGCCGCGTCTCAAGAGCAGATGAAAGGCATGCGCATGATGTCAAACTGGGGCGTCATACCGCAGCGGCTCACCGTCATGCCTTTGCAAACGGAAAACGACGAAGCCATTACGCAAGGCACCTTTGATGAGACGGAGTGGGACACTGACCGGTTTGACGTTGTCGGCTTTAAAATTGTGGCTGACGGCAGTATTCAGGGTTATACGGGTTATTTGAGCCATCCTTACCATGTGCCCTATAACGGGGATGCTGATTATCGCGGCTATGCGCGTGTTTCGCGCGAAGAGTTGTTTAGGCAAGTGCGTGAAATCTTCAAGCACGGCTACAAAGTCGCCATCCATACCAATGGTGATGCCTCCATCAATGATGCTTTAGATGCCATCGAAGCGGCACTTGAAGAGTTTCCTGCTGAAGACCACAGAACGATTTTGATTCATTCCCAGATGTCGCGGCTAGACCAGGTTGAGCGGATGGCCCGTTTGGGTGTGACGCCATCATTCTTCACAGCGCATGTGTATTTTTGGGGTGATCGACATCGCGATATCTTTATGGGGCCCGAACGCGCTGAAAATATTAGTCCGTCACAATGGGCCATTCAGAATGGTGTTCGCTTTACCACGCATTTAGATACGCCAGTGGTCCCAATGCGCCCACTTCGTGCGGTGTCGGCGATGGTGAACCGTTTAACCAGTTCTGGCGCGGTGCTCGGTGTGGATCAACGTACCGATATGATGACAGCGTTGCGAGCAACAACCATCGATGCCGCCTGGCAGGTGGGGCAAGAGACTAGGCTGGGTTCGATTGAACCGGGTAAGCTTGCTGATTTGGTGGTGCTATCGGGTAACCCGTTGGAAAATGCCGACCGCGTGCACGAGCTTAAAGTCGAGCGCACGGTCATTGGCGGTGTAACGATTTATCGCCGCTAGGTAAAGCTCGCGATACAGGCTCTAATTTCCTGCGCTAAAGTATCTGGCTGTTCCAGCGCAGCGAAGTGACCGCCCGCGTCCAAGCTATTCCAGTACGTCACGTTAGGAAATCGCTGTTCTACCCAGCGGCGCGAGGCTTTAAAGATTTCTTTTGGAAATAAGCTCACGCCTGTTGGCGCATTGACGATGGGCAACTCTTCGGTGGGGTGAAAGCTCTCCCAGTACAAGCGTGCTGAACTTGCGGCAGTGGCGCTAAACCAATAGAGCGATACAGTGTCTAGTATCGTTGTTCGATCAACCGCATGTTCTGGCAGGCTAATGCCATCGCGTTCACAATCAGTCCAGGACCAGAACTTTTCCACAATCCATGCCAGCTGCCCAACAGGTGAGTCGGTTAAGGCGTAGCCAATGGTTTGTGGGCGCGAGGCTTGTTGGGTAGAGTAACCACTGTCCCAGCGCACGTAGTGTGCGCCGGCAGCTAAGGCGTCGTTTTCTTCGTCTGTTAGTTCGCTCATGGTGGCAGGGTCCGGTTGCACAACGGGCATGGTAATGTGAATACCCTGAACGCCGGAGTCGGGTAGCAAAGGCAAAGTCTGGGTAATGATGCTGCCCCAATCGCCACCGTGGGCAAAATACTCTGCATAGCCCAGAGCCTTCATTAGTTGATCAAATAAGTAGGCGATGGTGGCAACACCGGTGCCTGTTTGCTGAGGCTTGCCTGAAAAGCCGAAACCGGGCAGACAGGGAATGACTAGGTGGAATGTTTGCTCGCCATCGGTGCCCTGTGATAAGCGGGGTATTAATTCTCTGAATTCAAGAATCGATCCGGGCCATCCATGGCTAAGTAATAGTGGTTTGGCGTTGGGCTTGTCGGAGCGTATATGCAAAAATGCGACATCTTGATTACCGATTCGCAGTGTCTGTAAGCCTTGACTGTTAATCCAATGCTCGCACGCACGCCAGTCGTAGCTTGAGCCCCATTCAGCGGCCAAATCCTGCAGGTAGGATAAAGGAACCCCTTGGCTCCAGTCGTCAACGAGCTCCGCCTCAGGCCAGCGGGTCTGACTCAAGCGCTGCTTAAGATCATTGATGTCGGTCTCGGGAATACTGATGCGCAAAGTTTTCGGTGCAGCTGTCATTTTGATCTCCTTATTCTTCTACCCAAACGGTTCTGAGCGGTTCGCCAAAGTCGTCGTAGATCACTTTTTTCTTGGGGCGTTTTTTAACCTTGGGCTTTGCGGAACTCACACTTTTGCGACGCGATTGCAGTTCGGCCACGACATGATCGAGCGGGGTGCGCTCTTGTTTGGGGCCGGTAAATATCTCTCGCAGGGTGCGGTGTTCGGGTTGGGTGGCATCTTTTCCGCTCTTGCCTGCTGGTACCTGATTAACGCAGCCGCCCGAGGCAATGAAAGCCTGCACTTCCGCCTGAAGGGCTTTGCGAACGTCAGCTTTGGTCGGAATCTTTTTCATACACTGGGTTAAACACCACTATGAGTAAAATTTGATACAACCACACAGTGTGTCCCTCACGCGGCGCTTTGTAAATAGTAAAACGTACTGTTTAAGTGGTTCAGCTTTTGGTTTAATGAGCGCCTAAATTTCGGGGGATTTTTATTTTGCTTAAGTTTATTCGCTCGACGCTGGTGTTCGCCTACCTGGTGATCACACTGATACCAGCGGCCAGCCTCTTATTGTTGGTATCGATCATTCATCGCGGTGACTTTATTTATTGGCGGGTTGGGGTTCCCTACTTAAACGGCGTCATTCAAGCGGCGCGTATTATCGGGGGTGTAAACTATCGCGTTGAGGGTCAAGAAATCCTTGACGCGCTGGCTCTCAGTAAGCAACGCGTGATACTTTGCCCGAAGCACCAGTCCACGTGGGAGACCTTTTTTCTGCCCACGATTAGTCCCAATCCCTTGTCTTACGTCTTTAAGAAAGAGCTATTGTGGATTCCGTTATTCGGCTGGGCGCTGTACCGCTTGGACATGATTTATATCGATCGCTCAAAACGCAAAGAGGCTTGGAACAAGGTCGCAGAGCAAGGTCGTATGCTAATGGATCAGGGCAACTGGGTGATTATGTTCCCTGAAGGGACGCGAACCGTGCCCGGGGTAGACCCAGCCTACAAAACGGGTGCCAGCCGTTTGGGTGTGGCGACCGATGCGGTTTTAGTACCTATTGCTATCACCTCCGGCCGTTGCTGGCGCAGGGCTTCGTTTGCTTTGACCCCCGGCACTATTGATGTTGCAATCGGCGAGCCAATTACCTGCCAAGGTCGAAGCGCTGAAGACCTCATGCACGAAGTAAAAGAGTGGGTCGAGGCAAAAATGCGTGAACTCGATCCTGAGCCCTACAGGGTCAAGGCCTAAGTCTTTAGGTAATGGCTTCGAAGCGATTGGCGTCCCGATTTTTGATGACCTGTTCGGGTTCAAAGATCTGTCCATTCATCGCGATGTAAGCGCCGGGTGCCGCCGATTGCGCGGCACCTAAGGCACAGCCAATGTTAAAGATGGCGTCGGAATCACGAAAGGCCGCAGGTTGCAAGGCGCCGGTAAAGACGACCGTTTTGTCCACAAGGTTACCAAGATAGCGGGCGGAGTCGGTCATGGTGTCGGTCCCATGAGTGACGATGACACGGGCGCCAGCCGGTAGCTCTGCGATACAATCAGCGAGCGTCTGGCGGTGTTTATCGCTCATATCCAAGCTATCAATCCGCATCAGAGGGATAAGCGTATGGGAAAAGGCAACGTTCATTTCGTCAAGTAAGCGTTCAATTACCGGCTGGCCAATTTGATACGTGCTTTTCGCGTCAAAATACACCTTGTCGATTGTACCGCCGGTTGTGATTATGTGAATATGCATGCGCTTGCCAACAATAGTGAATTAGGGCCCGAGGGATAATTGTCATGAGCTTTTACGAAGACCGTATTTTACCACACATGATTAACTGCGCTTGCGGCTCTGGTACTTTTCACAAACAGCGCAATAAAGTCGTTCCCCGAGCTCTGGGCAAGGTGGTAGAAATTGGTATTGGTACGGGGCTCAACCTGACACATTATGATCCAGCGAAGGTCGAATGCGTCATCGGGATTGATCCAAGTGAAAAATCGTGGGAACTGGCCCAGGAGCGCGTCAAGGCAGTACCTTTTCATGTCGAGTATCGCGGCTTGTCGGGCGACCAAATCCCCCTTGAAGATAAGTCGATGGATTCTGCTGTCGTGACCTATAGCTTGTGCACCATTCCTGACCCCGTAGCGGCATTGCTCGAACTGAAAAGAGTGGTCAAGTCAGGGGGTTCTATACACTTCTCTGAGCATGGGTTGGCGCCAGAGGACGGGGTCATGAAGTGGCAGCACCGCATCAACCCGATTTGGAAGCGTATTGCGGGTGGTTGCCATATTAATCGTGATATCGCGGGCCTATTTGCCACGGCGGGTATTGCTCTACCCGAGCTTGAAGCGATGTACCTTCCTAAAACCCCGAAAATCGCGGGGTTTAACGTGTGGGGGCGGGCCGAGGTTTAACATGGATCCTGTTACACAAGGCGCTTTAGGCGCGGCGGTTGCGCTGACCAAAGCGCGACCTAAACAACTCGCTGGAGCCGCGCTGATAGGTGCCTTAGGGGGTATGGCGCCGGATCTGGATGTGCTGATTCGATCCAGCACAGACTCGCTGTTGTTTCTGGAATACCACCGCCAGTTCACGCATTCTTTGCTGTTTGTTCCCATCGGTGCTTTGCTGTGTGCATTAGCCTTGTCCCCTTTGCTAGGGAAGCGCTTTGATCTGACTTTCTCGAGCGTCTACACGTTTTGCTTGCTGGGTTACGCCACGCATGGGCTGTTGGATGCTTGCACGACCTACGGTACTTTGTTGCTCTGGCCTTTAAGTTACGAGCGTGTTGCCTGGAATGTACTGTCTATCATCGACCCCTTGGTGACGCTGCCTCTGCTGTTGGGTATTTTTTGGACAGTGCGGTCGAAGTCGTCCGCGCCCATTTTTCTGGCTTTGGCGTGGTTTGGTAGCTACGTGGCAGTGGGAGTGGTGCAGCGTGATCGCGCTGAAGCCGTCGCTTGGGAGTTGGCGCTGGCTCGGGGGCACTCGCCTCAGCGGCTGGAGGCCAAGCCGAGCTTTGCGAACCTGTTGGTGTTCAAAACGGTGTACGAAGACAGTCATCAGTTTTATGTGGATGCAGTGCATGTGGGAGTCGACACTAAAATCTACGAGGGGAAGTCGGTGGCCAAGCTCGATGTCGGTCGCGATTTTTCCTGGTTAGATTCCGGATCGCAGCAGGCGAGGGACATCGAGCGTTTTCGCTGGTTCAGTAACGATTATTTGGCGCTTGATCAGAGCGATCCTAATCGTGTAATCGATATGCGATATTCCCTACTACCAAACGACATTAACGCGTTGTGGAGTATCCAGCTCGATCCGAATGTTGGCTCAGATGTGCACGTGGCTTATCAAATGCACCGCGGTGATTCTAGAGCCGCATTGCCCACGTTGTGGGCAATGATCACCGGCGAAGATATCGATTAAGAGTGATAAACGGCTTGTGCTGCACCGAGTGCTTTACCGGTCGCAATGTTGGCACCTTGTGCACTGAGCACGGTTTCTAGTGCCAGCAAACATTTGCGCACGTTGACGGCTTTAGCGCTAAAGCCCATGAGGCCGATGCGCCA